>JBEGVD010000131.1:0-19341 GCA_041178585.1 Actinomycetota bacterium | reverse complement strand
GTTGCCATCACTTACCTTCTGAGAGAGCGCCGAAAAAGCGGCGAGACACACGATTGAGCAACATAAATAACACGGTTTAGTCTACCAATTACTTGCTACGCGAATTGCGCTTTACGCGCACATCAATACCAACAATGTTGCTTGACGTTGCTGCTGACAACGTTGCAAGAAGTTGCGGTTCAAGAAATCGCATCTGTGTGGCCCATGCCGCTTCGGTCACTTCAACGAGTAATCGGGAGTGTTCAAGTTTGATAGGAGCAACATGTTGTGCGACGTGTTCGCCAACGAGTGTGACCCAATCGGTGAACACACTGTTCACCACTGATGCCGGTTCGGAGCCAAGGCGAGACAATAACGCGTTGAGCTCGGTAGAGAGATGACCGAGGTTGCCCATGCTGGCGTCAGTTTGTCGATCCTCGTCAAGGGCTTGCTCCGATGGATTGTCGAAATTGCTCATGTGGGAAAATTGTCCTTTGTGGTGCTGTCTTGAACGACTGCGCCATGTTGAATACGCACAATACGGTCGGGGTGAGCGGCCTCGGGGAGGTAGCCCGCCGTAGTAATGAGTACCTGACCCTCGGGAAAGTGACGTAATAAGGCTGCGGCTCGGCTTGGGTCCAATTCGGACAACACGTCATCCAAAATAAGCACCGGTGGGGAGCCATACTCCTCGGTGACCATGCGGTGCACCGCAAGCCTCATGGCAAGCGCCAAGGTTCGTTGCTCACCTTGGGATGCATGGGTTCTGGCTGGCAGACCGTTAATCAGTAAATCAATGTCGTCGCGGTGAGGCCCAACTGTGCTGGTGCCCCGGCGAATGTCATCCATGCGGCAGGTCTGCAGTTCGCTAGCCAAACCAATTCGTCGCCATTCGGGTTCGTACACCAACCCGATCGGGGTCGCTTTTTCCGCAAGCTCTTCATATGCCTTCGACACACGCGGGGAAATTTGAGCGATGAGCCGAGACCGTTCGTCACCAAGTTCGGTGCCGAGTTCCGACAACTTTGCGTCCCACACATCGAGCGTGCTTGCGATATCGGGTGACAGCCTGCCGCCAGCTTGTTTCAACAGTGAGTTTCGCTGACGGAACACCTTTTCGATTTCACTACACAACACATCAATCTTGGGTTGCAACGCAACCAACGCGTCATCAACGAAGTCGCGACGCACACTTGGTGCAGCTTTCACCAATTCCAGATCTTCTGGTGAGAACACCGTGGTGCGCACCACTCCAAGTAAGTCTCGTGACCGAGCGAGGCGTTGTTTATTCACTAGTGAACGATTGCGCCCGGTGCGCACGAGTTCGGTTTCGATCAGCACTTCTCTTCCGTCGGCATGTACCACTGTTGCCCGCAACACCGCACTTTCACAACCTATGCGAATAAGTGCTTCGGTTGGAACACCACGAAAGCTTTTCAGCGTCGCAAGATAACCAAGTGCTTCAACCAAGTTGGTTTTGCCTTGACCGTTATTTCCAACAATGGCCGTAACGCCGGCTGTTAAATCAATCGTTGTTGCCGCGTAGTTGCGAAAGTTCGTGAGTTCAAGATGTTGAATAATCACGCTGTCGCTCAGAACGTTGTGCTTAAACGGCGAGACGTTGCGGCATCACCAAGTAGAGATAGTCGTCTGCTCCAACACCACGAAGTACTGCTGGTCGTTGTGGATCGGTGGTTTGGATGGTGATTTCATCACCAGTAACCGCTTCGATTCCTGCAGCAAGATACTCAGGATTGAAACCAACAATCATCTCGGTTCCTTCAAGCGAGCAATCAATTTCTTCTTCGGAGTTTCCGATGTCTTGAGTAATCACCGACAACTTCAACGCTGTGGCTGTCATCTCCAAACGCACTGGCGTGGTTTCACGTGCAAAAATTCGACAACGACGAACCGCTTCAAGTAACGCTTCGCGAGCAACCGTGAGCGTGTTCGGGTATGACGGTTGAATAAGTTGTCGATAATTGGGAAATTCAACTTGCAACAAACTGGTTGACAACGTTGCATTCCCTACTGCAAACGTTGCTCTGTCTTCTGCAAGACACAACGTCACTTCGTCGCCTTGGTTGAGCAACCGTTGTAGTTCGCCAAGGGCGCGGCTTGGAATGACCACTTTTTGTCCGTGACCCAACACGTTCGTTCCTGGTAAATCGCGAACAGCCAAACGGTAAGAGTCGGTTGCAACCAAACGTAGACCTTCTGGCTCTGCCGACATTAAAACTCCGGTGAGTGGCAAACGCTGCATGTCGGAGCTTGCTGCGCGAACAACTTGTCGAAGGGCTTCACCCAGCAAAGGTGCCGACAGCGTTACTGGTGGAGCACTTGCTAACACGATGTGCGGGAAATCGCTAGCGGCAAACGTTGCAACTGTTGTTTGTGCACGGCCAGATGAAATATGAACTTCTTCGCCAGAAGATTCAAACGTAACTTTTCCATCTGCTCCTGCTCGAACAATGTCGCTCAAGAGTTTCGCGCTTGCAACAACCACACCATCGGCTTGGCCACCTACCGCAAGCACAAATTGCACCGAGAGGTCGTTGTCTGTGCACGACAATGTCAATTGATCGCCAGTGACTTTAAGTTTCACACCGGAAAGTGCCGGCATGGCGTTGTTCCGTGTTGATGCAACACGCGCTGCTGCACCTAGTGCTTCTGCCAATACTTCGCGCTCAACTCGAAATTTCATCACCATGCTCCTTGGCCAACGTTGTTCATTGTTATTTGTGGATGTTTGTATAAAGACTTAATAACGGTAATAAGGGGTGTGGATTGTGGATGAACACCACGAACACCAAATGACATATGGAACCGATCCTCACAAGCCTGTGGGGCGGCGAACACATCTTGCATTTGTGTAGTTCGAACAGCCGTGTATAACTCGTGGTTATCCACTGGTTGTTCTGCTGTTGCCCACATGGTTGTCCCCAACATGATCTATGACGTCTTAAATTTCTGAACGAGCTCGGTGACCTGGTCGTACACCTGTTTGCGTTCGCTCATCATGCGCTGAGTTTTATCGACAGCATGAATCACAGTGGTGTGGTCGCGACCACCGAACAAACGTGCAATTGCTGGATAGCTGAGATCGGTAAGTTCACGGAACACATACATGGCGGTTTGGCGTGCTTGCACCAGAGGGCGTTGACGACTCTTGCCACGCAACGCTTCGACCTCAAACCCGAGGTGTTCGGCGATTTCCACCAACAACTGTTCGTCGGAACGCGGCTTCACCGTGGCACGAGTGAGCAAGTCGGTAAGTAACTGCTGGGCCAAAGGCACATCGACCTGGGTTTTGTTCAAACTGGCATAGGCGGCAACCCGGATGAGGGCACCTTCAAGTTCGCGAATGTTGGTGGTGACATTGCTTGCAATGAACTCCAACACTTCATGCGATACGGACGTGCGTTCCCGCTCGGCTTTGTTGCGAAGAATAGCCAAACGAGTTTCCATGTCTGGTGGCTGAATGTCGGTGATGAGACCCCAACGGAATCGTCCGCGTAAACGGTCTTCCAAGGTAGGAATGGCGTCCGGCATACGGTCAGAAGAAATGACGATCTGCTTGTTGGCGCCGTGGAGTGAGTTGAACGTGTGGAAGAACTCTTCCTGCAACCCTTCTTTGCCCTCCATGAACTGGATGTCATCGATGAGCAAGACATCAACTTCGCGGTAGCGACGTTTGAAGGCAGCAATGGTGTTACTGCGAATGCCGTCAACGTATTCGTTGAGGAATGTTTCCGTTGAGACATAGCGAACTTCGTAGTGTGCGTAGTTCTGGTGCACGTAGTACCCAATGGCGTGGAGCAGGTGGGTTTTGCCCAGTCCGGCAGAACCATAAATAAACAACGGGTTGTATGAACGACCCGGGGTTTCGGCAACACGCTGAGCAGCCGCAAGGGCGAACTGGTTCGAGGTGCCCTTTACGAAGGTTTCGAAGGTGTAGCGAGGGTTGAGCCCCACCGCCATGCCTTTGCCGGTGCGGCTTTTAAGGGTGGTGGTTTCTGAGGGCCGTGAAAGAGAAGTGTTCAGCTCGGCCGGCAACTGGTCTGGGGTGTTGTTCGTGGACAACTGCTCATTGACATCGGCCGCAGTGTTGGTCTGGACATCGATCAACAGTTGGCGATCACTCGCCCCAACTTCGTCCAAAGCATCGCGAACGAGTGACATGTAGCGAGTCAGAATTCTTTCGCGGACGTAGGTGTTGGGAACCTGCAAGCGAAGACTCATTTTGTCATCAGCAATGGCAACAGCATCGTTGAACGTAGAGAACCAGACGGCCTCAGAAACTTGAGCACGCAAAACTTGAGCGGTTGCACGCCACACATCATCATGGTTTTCGGTGCCGCGAGAATCGACTTGTAGCTCGTTTTCCATAGTTCCTCTGTACTGATATGTGCGCTTCACATGACGTGAAGCCCAATGGTGTCAAGCGTTTCCGACGAGCGGAACCCGTGTCAAATGCCGTCCACAGCACTGTCCACAGGGTGTGGACACCCCCGCCGACACGAGGCGGGGGAAGCGAAGGTAGCAGGTTTTCCACAGGCATAAAAAACTGAGTTTTGCCTGTAGAGTTCTTGCCGTTGTAGTCCCATCGTTCAGCCCAATAGGTTGTTCGTCCAGAGCTGTCGAGGTCCTCTCGACACCGAACCGAGGAGGCGTGCGTGAAACGCACTTTCCAGCCAAATAATCGCCGTCGTGCCAAGAAGCATGGCTTTCGCCATCGTATGAAGACCCGTGCGGGCCGCGCCATTTTGAAGTCCCGTCGCGCCAAAGGCCGACACAAGCTTTCGGCTTGATCGGCCGGATACGCCAACGGGAGGTTTTCTCCCGACTGTCCAAGGAGGGAACATATGTTCGCTCCAATGGACTGTGGTGTCTGATGTTGACGGACTCTTCCCTACAGAATGCCCATATGGGCTACGCCATTGGTCGAAACGTGGGTGGAGCCGTGCTGCGCAACCGAATTCGCCGCCAATTACGCTCGCTGTTTGTAGCCAAGTCTGACCAATTGCCAGCAGGTTGGTATTTGGTCGGTGCTCAACCCCGGGTTGCAACGATGTCCTGGACCGAGCTTGGAGCCTCAGTGGACCAACTCGTGGCAAAGGTGGCGGTGTTATGAATTTGACCACCCAACAAACATCGGTCACCACGAGTAATCGACCCGCTACAAAAACCCAACAGGCCATGTTGCGCGCTATTCGCTGGTATCAGTCGCTCCGCCCCGGGTACCCATCGAAGTGCCGATTTTTCCCGTCTTGCTCAGAGTACGGCCACGAGGCCATTGAAGTGTTTGGCGCCCGCCGAGGAGGGTTGTTGACCGCTCGCCGCCTGCTTCGCTGTCGCCCGTTTGGCCCATCTGGCTTCGACCCGGTTCCACTCCCCGATGATTCAACTTCGGTATCGCCTACCGTCTGTTCCACCGATAACACGAAAGATTGCTGACCCATCATGTTTGAACTCGCCGCGCGACTGATCTCCATGTTCTTTGCATGGACCCACGACTACGCCATCGCTATTGGCCTTGTGGCCGTGGTGGTCATGTTGCTGATTACGCCACTCACACTGAAGAGCACAAAAGGCATGTTGGAGATGCAGCGCTTGCAACCAGAGATGCGCCGCTTGCAAGCTGAGTTCAAGGGCGATCGTCAAAAGATGAACGAAGCAATGATGAAGATGTATCAGGAGCACAAGGTGAACCCGATGGCATCGTGTTTGCCAATTGCGGCGCAAATGCCGGTGTTCATCATCATGTTCCAAGCGTTAAACGGTTTGATTTCAAAAGCAGCAGACGGAGTGACGTTTGCACCGAAGTACCTGAACAAAACTTCGGAGTTGTACAAGTCACTAGTTGGTCAAACCGAAATGGTGTCATTCGGTATTGACCTGGCGTTGAAACCAGTTGACGCAGTGCGAGACAACTTTGCAACTGGTCTGATTTATGTGTTCCTTGTTGCTGCACTCGCAGCGTTGTATTTTGCTCAGCAAAAAATGGTGGCATCACGCACGGTAAGTCCAACCATGTCAGCAACACAAGCAAAAATTATGCAGTATTTGCCAGTGTTTTTTGCCTTTTTTCAGTTGTTCTTACCAACCGGTTTGATTGTGTACTACATGGTGCAAGCCGTCATTCGTATTGTGCAACAGCAGTACATCACGAAGCGTTTTTACGGAAATGATTCGTCACTTGGCCGACAAGCTCAAGCAGCGGGTGAACGCGCACGCGAGATGTCTAAGGACGACAAAGAATTGAAGAAGTCAAAGAAAGAATCAACCGACCCAAGCGCTCCATTTGTGAGCAAGCGAGTAACTCCTCCAAAAGGTGGAACTTCTTCGGCGAAGCAATCAACTCCTCCGGGCAAAAACCGAAGCAGCGCGATTCCGCGCAAGCCAAAAAAATCGTAAGTCATCACACGTAAGGACATTGTTATGGAATGGGTAGAAACCACAGCAGAAACCATTGAGTTGGCGAAAAACTTGGCACTCGATCAGTTGGGTGTTGCAGAAGACGACGCCGAATTCGAAGTTGTTGAAGAACCGAAACAAGGCCTCTTCGGCCGTACTCGCGGAGAAGCACGCGTTCGCGCACGTGTGCGTCCGAACAGCGTGCGCAACAAGAACGACCGTCGCGACAAGTCGGCGAAACGCGGGCCTCGCAAAGACGGAGAAGCCAAAGGTGGACGCCGCGAGAAGTCCTCGACTCCTCGTCCGAAGCGCGAAGCCGCCCCAAGGACCCCACGGCCAGACATGCCACCCGTAGATCCAGCCACCGTGAGTGCTGCAGCAACCACATTCCTTGAAGGAATGCTTACTGCTGCTGGTTTAACCGGTTCGGTTTCGGTTCAGCAGTCCGGCGAAGACATTGACATCAACGTGAGCGGTACGGATGTTTCCGTATTCGTTGGTACAAAGGGTGCAACGCTGATGGCTGTTCAGGACTTGACTCGCGTTGTGAGCCAGCGTCGCTTGGGTGACCATGACACACACCTTCGTGTAGACATTGCCAGCTACCGCGAGAAGCGTCGCGAAGCACTCAGTCGCTTTGCCCTCAAAGTGGCAAACGATGTGCTCGCAAGTGGACAACCACGAGTTCTCGAGCCAATGAATTCTGCAGACCGCAAGATTGTCCACGACACGCTTGTGGAGTTTGCAGGCATTGCCACCCGTTCGCAAGGACAAGACCCACACCGCCGTGTTGTGGTTGCCCTTGCAGACGACCAGCCAGAAGAGGCCTAACTAGACTGCCCGTGTGGCAGTTCCCCATCCAGCCGAGCACGAGGGGCTGATCCGCATCTTTAGTGCGGCTCAACGCATTGGTGCGCTCGGCACACAACCCGTAAAAGACATGATTTCCCACGCATGTGCTTTTGCCGACGCTCTCCCGCTTTCAGTTCGAACCTGCGTAGACCTGGGCAGTGGCGCCGGAGTCCCGGGGTTGGTCATTGCCATTGCTCGGCCAGAAATTCAACTGACGTTGGTGGATCGCCGCGCGAAACGGACCGACGTACTACAACGAGCCGTGAAAGCTCTGGGCATTGAAGAGCGGGTTTCGGTGGTGTGCGCCGATGTGGAAAGTTTTGCGCGGACCGTCAGCACGAAGCACTCGTTCGACGCTGCTTGCGCGCGAGGGTTTGGTCCACCCGAGTTCACGCTGCAATGGTCTGCCGAATTAGTCAAGACAGGGGGAGTCATTGTGGTCTCTGAACCGCCACCTGGTTCCCCCAACCGCTGGCAAGGAATAGATCTTCCTGGCCTGGATGTCTCCGAACCCACCCGCATTGGGCCCGTTGCAGTGTTCCACGTGGAACATTAATAACCAACCCGGCAACTCAAGTCAAAAATGTTCCACGTGGAACATTCCAGAATGCCATCCCCCCAAAAGTCTCCATGTGGCGGTATTCTTGGCTCATCATGAACACGCCAGGAACCACCCCAACTGGTCCGTATCCGACACCGCGGATTATTGCTATGGCGAATCAAAAAGGCGGTGTCGGTAAGACCACGACCACCATCAACCTTGGGGCCTGCCTCGCTGAACAGGGTTACCGGGTGCTCCTCGTTGACCTCGACCCACAAGGAAACGCTTCCACGGGTCTCGGTCTCAACACCCGGGATATGGAAACCAGTATCTATGACGTGTTGCTTCACGAAACACCACTTGAGGATTGCTTGGCACCGACTGCGGTGAAGAACCTCTTTGTTGCCCCATCAAATCTTGACCTAGCGGGTGCTGAAATTGAACTCGTTCCGGCAATGGGTCGAGAAACCCGCCTCAAAAAGGCGATCGAAGCCATTATTGACCAGTTTGACTACGTGCTTATTGACTGCCCACCCTCACTTGGGTTGCTCACCGTCAATGGTTTAACAGCCGCCAAAGAGGTCATCGTGCCAATTCAGTGCCAGTATTACGCACTGGAAGGGCTTGGCCAGTTGCTTCGTAACGTTGACCTGGTGAGCAAGAACCTGAATCCAGGCTTGGGTGTGAGCCGAATCATTTGCACCATGTTTGATACCAGAACCAAGCTTTCGGGTGATGTGGTGAGCGAAGTACGCGAGCACTTTGGCGACAAGGTGTGTCAGGCGGTCATTCCTCACAACGTTCGTCTTGCCGAGGCACCGTCACACGGCAAACCGATTACCACGTTTGATCCAAATTCGGCTGGTGCAAAGGCGTATCGAGCAGTGGCATTGGAGGTGAGTGGTGGCGCGCAAATCGGGACTCGGTAGAGGTTTAGATGCGTTGATTCCAACGGGATCAACCGTGATGCCACCGCGCGATGGTGGTGGTTCAGGCACAGGGCTGCAGGAAATTTCGGTTTCCTCCATTGACCCAAACCCAAATCAACCGCGGATTCACTTCGACGAGGACTCACTCGCGGAACTTTCGGCATCAATTAAGGCAATTGGTTTGTTGCAACCGGTTTTGGTTCGTCCGTCATCCACACCAGACCGCTTTGAACTGATTGCTGGCGAACGTCGTTGGCGGGCTTCCAAACGGGCAGGACTGTCTACAATTCCGGCCATTGTTCGGGTTACCGATGATGTGTCGTCGGTGGAGCAAGCGTTGGTCGAAAACCTTCACCGCCAAGATCTCACACCACTTGAGGAAGCTGCCGCGTATCAACAGTTGCTTGAAGATTTCTCCATGACCCACGAGCAAGTGGCTGCCAAGGTGGGAAAAAGCCGTTCGGCAATTACCAACTCACTTCGTTTGCTGACATTGCCCCCAACTATTCAGCAGTATCTTGCCGAAGGGCGACTGTCGGCCGGTCACGCTAAAGCGTTGCTCGGCACGCCTGATCGTGCGCTGCAAGAATCACTTGCACGAGTGGCGGTTAACCAAAGTCTGACCGTGCGCGGTCTTGAAGAGGCAGTGCGAAATGCAGTAAATCCTGGCGCAAACTCCACCACGGTTAATCCAAAACCGGGAGTCACCGGCGCAAAACCAAAGACAGGAACTCCAGGGCGAGTCAATCTCGTCAAAGAACCTGGTCTTCACGAGCTTGAAGAATTATTGTCTGAACATCTCGCCACACCCGTCACGGTGACGTTGTCGGGTAAGCATGGAAAAATGGTGGTGGAGTTTGCCGACCTAGAAGATCTTGAGCGAATTTACCGATTGATGACCGAAGGCCCTGACCTCGACGAGTAAACCCATATGAGTCTTGGGTAAAGGTTTACCGTGAAGACAAACTTGAGATTGTGCACAGAGTGTGCATAAACCTGTGGATAACTTTTACAGTGGCTGATTGCTCCATTGCGTAATGGCTTGAGCCAAAGCAGGAACCACTCCAAGGGTGTGGTCACTCTCACCCGCATGGCCGACGGTGCACATTACCGCTGGCATCCGTGTTTCACGGAGAACGGGAAGCTGCATGCCGCCCACCGCAATCGGTAGAGCACCGTCTGCCAACCGGACGTTCTCGGCACACAGTTCTGCCGCGACTTTGCCGCCTGCTGAAACAAACGAGTCGGTTTCGTAAAAAGCAAAGTGCACCCCATGCGTTGAAGCACTCGACACACCGAGGTACAAATCTGCACCGAACGAGTTTGCAGTTCGCGCATGAGCGTGAGGGTCTGCGTTTTCAATGGTCATTACATCATCACCACGGTTGCGCAACTCACGCACTAGCAGGCGAGTGAGACGTGTGTTGTAATCGAAGCAGCCAATCACAATGCGTGGGCGTTCAGTGTTGTGTTGCGCAGTGAGCAAAGTTTCGTATTCACGCACTGTCACAATTCCAGGACCTTCACCACTTTGACTACTCGTGCGTTCTAGTGCGCGAATTGAATTCACTCCACAAATTCCATCGGCAGTGATTCCGTAGTTTTGTTGAAACTCGGTGAGTGCACGCAATGTGTTTGGCCCAAAAATTCCGTCTGCGCGGCCGCAATCAAAACCCAATTTGGCAAGCACTGTTTGCATGGCTTGAACGTCATCACCACGCATGTGTGGAGAAGTTAGATACAACAGTCGTGTGCCCAATACCCAAGACGATTCGACAAGCGTTGTCCATGTGAGATGGTCGCATGTTCCGGTTACAGGTAAGCCACGAAGTTGTTGAAACTCTGCAACCACCTGTTCGGTACGAACGCAATACACACCTGGTTCAAACGTTTCGTGTGCAAGCACGCTTGCAGATACGAGTCGACGCTGAAGATCGTGTACGGCTGTGCCGCGACTACCTTGCGTTAGTGGGAGTTCGGAAGAAATTCTGCGAGCTCCTGTAGCAACTTGCCTTTACCAACAGCTCCAACCAAACGCTTTGCGGCTTCACCCTTGTTGAACACAATAAGTGTTGGAATGCTCATGACATTGAAGCGCATGGCAATGTCGCCATAGTCGTCAACATTGAGTTTTGCAATGGTGATGTTTCCTGCTTGCTCGGTTGCAATTTCTGCTAGCACAGGAGCAATGGCTTTGCATGGTCCGCACCATTCGGCCCAAAAGTCAACCAAAATAGGCGTGTCTGAGCTGCCGATCGTTTCGTCAAAGTTTGCTGATGTAAGCGTGGTAATTGATTGAGCCATGGCGAGTCCTTCGAAGTGGTGTACTGAAATAGTACCGAGTGCGATACACGAACGCGTGAAATTACGTCAGGTGTGACCGATTAGTGCTGGTGTTCTAACCAGCGCTCACTATCAAGTGCAGCCATGCACCCTGAACCCGCAGCGGTAATTGCTTGTCGGTAGGTATGGTCTTGCACGTCTCCGCAAGCGAAGACGCCCTCAATGTTGGTGTAGGTAGAACCAGGTTTTGTAATGAGGTAACCGGAGTCCTCCATGTCAAGCACACCCTTAAACAAGTCAGTGTTTGGTCGGTGTCCGATTGCAATGAAAATTCCGGTGACACCCAGTTCACTTGTTGCACCAGTTTGTGTGTTGGTCAGTTCTATTCCAGCCACTTTGTCGTCGCCGTGAATTTTTGACACGGTTGAATTCCAAATAACCGAAATCTTTTCATTCGCAAGCGCGCGGTCCTGCATAATTTTTGAAGCACGCAAAGCATCGCGGCGAACAATCAGATGCACCTTTGATGCGAACTTGGTCAGAAACTGTGCTTCTTCAAGTGCAGAGTCTCCACCACCAACAACTGCAATTTCTTGACCACGGAAGAAAAATCCGTCGCATGTTGCACATGTGGATAAACCGTGACCGATCAATCGTGGTTCTTCGGGGAGGCCCAACATCAGCGACTGTGCACCAGTGCTCACAATGACACTGTCGGCGCTGTATTCCGTGTCTCGAACCCATGCGCGGAATGGTCGGCTAGAGAAGTCAACACGGGTGACTTTTTCGGTAATGAATTCAGCACCAAATCGCGCTGCTTGTTCGCGGCACCGAGTCATGAGTTCTGGACCCATAATGCCCTCGGGAAAACCAGGAAAGTTTTCTACTTCGGTGGTGAGCATGAGTTGGCCGCCAGGTTGATCTGAGGTTGAGCTTGGCTCACCCTCGATCACCAAAGGAAGCAATCCGGCCCGCGCCGTATAAATGGCAGCTGTAAGACCAGCTGGGCCCGAACCAATAATCAAAACCTTGTGATGAATTGCCATAAGAAAAACAGCGCCTTTGTCGTGAGAGGTGACAAAAACTTAGTCGCGCGGGCGACGTTTGCGCATGCCCAATGCTCCAAGGGCCAAGAAAAAAGCGCCGAGGACAAAATAGGCAACCCATACGGCGGTGTCATGGCTTAGCCACACATCACCAAGTGAAATGAGGGCACGCATGATTCCAATGAGCAAGATCACGACACAGAACAAGACCCCAACAAGGGCCATCGTTCCAAAAACAAGTCCGCGGATAATGGCAATCAGTGGTCGCGTGGTGTGATCACGCACGAAACCAATCCATCGATCGATGAAATCGACGACGGCAGTGGACCAGTTTGGGTCGGAGAATGGATTAGAAACCATTGAGTTCAGGCTAACCCTCGGTGAAGGCCACACCTGCGAGGACGCCCTGATAGGGGTTCGATGCACTGCAGTTAGCGCTCTTTCCCACTTCGCGAATTTTTATCAGGATGAATTGAGCAGGTGTAGAGATAACAAAACTTGCTCGTTCACGCTTGGTGTTGTACCCGCCATCAATGCTTGCGCCCCATTGATTGATGTCGGTTGGTGCAGACTCGGCAGACGCAAAGACATCAATAGCCCATGGAGCATTCTGCATTCCCACTCGCAGGATGCCAGTAGCTGCTCGGTTGAGCTGAACCACTAATCCAACGAACTCTTTACTCCCGAAGTATTGATTGTCGTAGCACGATGTGGACCACATGGTTGCCGCGTTTCCATCGAGCAAGTTCGGGAGCAATTGATCGTTTTCCACGCCATCGTCACCTAGTGGATCAAATGTAGAAATTGATGCAATCGTTGCCGGTTTAACAACTGCTGCTGGTTCAGGAACAGCAGCAGTTTCTGTTGCGTTGTTTCCGGAAACTCTCCACAACGCCACACCAGCAATCAGGCTGAGTGCAATGAGGCCGACAAACATTCTGCGGAGCACAAACGGCGGTGCAGACTGCGGCTTTCGTTGCTCGCCACGCGGTGGTGTCACAGGGCGAACTGGTTCGCGAGGAGTAAACACCTCCTCTTCTTCAAGAGTAATTCCTGTAGGCGGCGTGAGCTCAGTGGTCTTATCGTGCGCGCCAGTAAGAGCAGAGTGCAATGCAACTTTTGTTTCATACCCAGTTGCGAAACGATGATCAGGATTGCGTGACAACAGTTTGTGAATGATTTTGACAAGCTGTGGTGACAGCGAAGGTCGAAGTCGAGCCAGGTCTGTCGGTTCGCGCTGCAGTCGAGCAAGGGCAGTGTCGGCATCCGACTCACCGAGAAACGGAACCTTGCCAGCCAAGCATTCGTAGAGCACAAGACCCAATGAATACAAGTCAGATCGACCATCCAAGGGTTTCCCACGAACTTGCTCAGGGGCTAAGTATTTTGCCGTTCCCATCATGATGTTGTCGTGAGTGAGATCAGCCTCAGTCGATGTCATTGCTTTCGCAATTCCAAAATCAGTGAGCAATACTCGACCTTCTGGAGTGAGCAAAATGTTTCCTGGCTTCACATCGCGATGTATGAAGTTTTTGTTATGTGCTTCATCTAACGCCGCTGCGATTGACATACCAATGTGGATCGTGAGTTTTGGCCCTAATCGTTGTTGCTTGTCGAGCAACTCACGCAAACTTTTTCCTTTGACGTATTGCATGATGACTGCTTGCTGACCGTTGTGTTCGATGCAGTCATACACAGCAACAATGTTTTGATGTGTAATGCCCGCACAGGCAATTGCTTCGCGTCTAAAACGTTCTGCCAGGGTCGCATCATTAACCAGATGCGGGCGCAAGAGTTTCACTGCAACTTTGCGATCAAGGAAGGTGTCTTTAGCAAGCCACACCACAGCCATCCCACCGTGAGCAATTTTGCTCTCTAAGAGATAGCGGCCTCCAATGAGACCAGGGAGCACACCTTTTTCATTCATCGCTGTGAAGCGACGCTAGTGCTGTAACCCCTTATGAATCGGGGATATCTCCGCCGAAAACCAAAGCTTCGTCGTTACGGTTTGGTGTGAAACGCAACTCCGATGGTTCCGGCACCAGTGTGTGTGCCAATAATTGGTCCAATGTCGCCAACAATGATTTCGCCAGAGTAAACCTCACGAAGACTCTCGACGAATGCCTCAAAATCACCGCAGTTTGCTTGCAAAACCGCAAGGTTTTCGATTGGGCCCGCATCTCGTACTTTTTCAACCAAAAACGCAAGAGCCTTACTGCGGGTGCGCTGTTTACCGCCCTCTTCAACTTTGCCATCAATGATTTCGATAATCGGCTTAATTGACAGCGCAGAGGCGAGCATCGCTTTCGCTCCACCAATTCGGCCACCTTTTTTCAGATTCTCCAGAGTGTCAAGGGCACCCCACACCTTGGAGCGTTGGGCGAGGCTTTCGCCAAGTGCCACAACTTCATCCAAAGACGCACCTGATGCCGCAAGCTTTGCGCATGCAATGACCGTGATTCCTTGGCCCATGCTTCCCGAACGGCTATCGACAACACGAACTGAAATATGTCCAGCAACTGCTTTGGCAGCGAGCTCGGCACTTTGCATGGTGGCGGAAAGAACACCAGACAAAGCAACCATCACAATGCCGGTCGCGCCTTCGGCGGCAAGTTTTCGAAACTCTGCTTCAAATTGGCCAGGTGATGGCGCCGCAGTTTCAGGCAGTACTGGAGACGAATCGCACCGTGTCCAAAATTGCTCGGTCGTTAAATCTTGTCGGTCAATGAATTCGTGTTCACCGAAACGTACAGATAGCGGAACGATAGAAATCTTGTGCTGATCGATGAGGTACTGAGGTAGGTCGCAAGCACTGTCGGTAACAATTCGAATGGTCATGTAATTAGCGTACTGCAGGATGGTTTTCGACTGCTTTCACGCGGTGCTGCTTGCGCCAGTGCGCAACCCACCAGGATGCGAGCAGCAACAGCGCAACCCCAGTGGCCAATTGCCCTAAACCGGCAAGCGCACTCACTCGCGCAGACAGCCGAATTCGTTTTCCTACTTGTGCCGTCCCGTCTGGTGTGTACAGCACCACTTCAAGGGGGAATGTTCCGTTTGCACGAGCGATGACTGGAACAATCAGGTCAACAGCAGAGTTTGCATCAACCGTGACCACTTGGGGTTTTTCGGGAAAGGTGAGTTTCGCGCTCGACAACGTGACGAGTACCGATAACGGCATGCTGGCACTATTGCGTAACTGCAATCGAAGATCGCTAGTTTTTCCGCTCAACGTAAAGGTCAGCGATTCAGGCACACTCACAGACGCGCGGAATGATCGAAGTTGCGCCCTGAATCCTTTGAGGTATTGATCAAAGCGATCATTATTGAGTGCATCGCTTTGAATAAGGAGAAGCGAATCTTCCCACCACATTCGCGACGGTGCGCCTGCGGTCAACATGGAAGTTGTTGACGCAATTTCATCGATTACAGATTGCAACTGTGGTCGCCGCACCCGAAGGTCAATTGGCGTACCACTAGGCATAGCGAGGGGGGTTGACGCTTCGGTTGCGCGGCGAATGGAACCAAGTGGCCGCAGTGTTATTTGGGGTGCATTGGCCAATGCGACAAGCAATGAGTTCACCACTACGGGGTTAGGGAGCGATCCGTCCGTTGTCGACACAATGAGATGGTGATCAAGTGGTTGGCGCTGACCAACCACCAGTTCGCTTTGTTGAGTAATGATCTCGGCCGCCACAGCCATGCTGGTTTGCACAGGGTTTGTCGTGTTGCCGGCAAGCGAAGTTGCTAGCCGAGGGTCGGCAACAGCAATTGACACCTTTTTTGTTGTGTCATCGGCATACATCGCCCGGTATTGCTTGGTGTAGGAATCGAGTGCACCAAGTGATTGAGCGGCTTGCGGGGAGAACACCACGTTGGTGAAACCGGCACGGGCGAGCAGCGCTATTCCGTCGGAATTCAATGATCGCGTAGAGAACCACGTTCGGGGGTTGATTACCGCGTCGCCGTTGCGCGAATCCAAAATTTCCACTCCCCGTGAAAGTTGCGTGTCAAATTCGGCACCAAGCTTTGCTTTCTCGGCACTAGATGGATCAAAAGGAACAAAAGTGGAAGCGAGTACTTGGTGTTTGGCGAGAACAGTTTGAAGTTGTCCGAGTAGCTCTGCATCTTGTGGGTTAGAGGAAATCGCAAGACTGTTCAGCGTTTCAGGCGACATGCGCACTGACATCACCCCGCTGTTTCCATTCAGCGATGAAACAACGTTGTCTAGCGTCGTTCGTGCGGAGTCAATGAGGGAGGTTTCGCCTGCGGGTGTTTGGCTAAGTGGCGGGCTCACCTCTGCAACAAGGGAAACAGAGAGCGAGTTTCTGCTTGTTTGGACGGTGATGAAGTTGACAAAGGTGAGTAGGCGACTTGCTTCGCGTTCATCAACACGTATTGAAAGCGACACAGGGTAAACACCGCTCTTGCGCAAACGAACTGACGCCCCACCCGCGTTACTGCTGAGAAGAGCAATGACGTCACCCGTCTCGTTGGTTCCTAGGCTTGCGAACGACAAATCGTGTGTTTCAATCACGCTTGGGGTGTTGTTGCCACTTGCGACTTCACGGACGGCGTCACGCGTTGCGACGGCAGCATGTATCTCAACACGCAAAACCGCACTTTGAGTGGCACGCAATTCGCTCAGGGTTGCTGTATTCGGAATTGACATAACAAAGCGAAATTGTTTTCCAATACTCACATTGAAGTTTTGACCAATCAGTCGAGCTTCGATTGCGGAAGGAAGCGTTTGCGGCGACGCCAACTCTGCCTGTGCGGGAGCAGAGATCACGATTGTCGAGATCACGAAGAGCAGGCTTGCCCACCGCGAAATACGGCGACTGGAAGTGCAAGACATCACCATGTGACGGTAGTCGGCAACCTTGTTGGCGGTGGAGCAACCTCTAACCTACGAAGTGTGATTCCTCCGCGATTTGAGCCTGTACTTGCCGAACTTCGGCCTCTCGGCAACATGTTTCGCGAAGCATCCTTTCGTCTGTATGTGGTTGGCGGCACGGTTCGTGACCTGTTGCTCGACCGCGCAACCGAACAACTGGACTTTGATCTCACCACAGATGCGACTCCGCCAGACATAAAGAAATTGTTATCGGGATGGGCAGATGCGGTGTGGACTGCAGGCGAACGATTTGGAACCATTTCATGTCAGAAGAATGGTCGAACCTATGAGATCACCACTCATCGCGCCGAGGCGTATTCACCCGATTCGCGCAAACCCGACGTTGTCTTTTCTACCGATATCTCCATGGACTTGTCTCGGCGAGATTTCACCATCAACGCAATGGCGCTTGAACTCACTACCGATAATCCCGAGCTTGTAGACCCATTTGGTGGTGCAGCCGATCTGGTTTCACGAGTGTTGCGTACGCCGTTGTCACCAACAGAAAGTTTCAGCGACGACCCATTGCGAATGATGCGTGCTGCGCGGTTTATTTCCACGTTGAAACTGCAACCAGTCGACGAGTTGGTCAACGCTGTGAAAGACATGCATGAGCGGCTAAAGATTATTTCTGCTGAACGCATCCGCAACGAACTGGATCGATTGCTCGTTACCGAGTTTCCAAGTTTGGGTCTGTGGTTCTTGGTCGACACAGGGCTTGCAGAACACTTCTTCCCAGAACTACCTGCAATGAAACTCGAGCAGGACCCAATTCATCGCCACAAAGATGTGCTTACGCATACGTTTGCCGTTGTCGAAAATGTGCAGCCAAACGCCGCTCCGAATTTTGATTTCCGTATTACACGACTTGCGGCTTTGTTTCACGACATCGGTAAACCAAAAACACGTTCCTTTAAAGACGGCAAAGGCGTGACCTTTCATCATCACGAAGTGGTGGGCGCAAGAATGTCGCGAGATCGACTGAAAGCATTGCGTTATTCATCTGAAGACGTCGCAGCAATTACTGAACTTGTTGCACTGCACTTGCGTTTTCACACTTATCAAATGGGCTGGACCGACTCTGCTGTTCGTCGTTATGTTCGCGATGCAGGCAAATATCTCACCGAGCTCAATGTGCTGACACGTTGTGACTGCACAACTCGCAATGAAAAGAAAGCACTCATGCTTGCCAAACGCATGGACGAACTTGAGGCGCGTATTGCTGAACTTGCTAAAGATGAAGAGATCGCAGCGCTACGACCCGAAATGGATGGTGCCGCAGTGATGGAGTTCTTGGGAGTGAAACCGGGAAGGCAAGTCGGTGCAGCATTGGATTTCTTGATGGAGATCAGGCTGGAAGAAGGCGTGCTTGGTGACGAAGAAATTCGACGTCGACTAACTGAGTGGTGGACGAGCCAAACAAAGTGATTTGGACTATCGTTCGCTGACATGTTCATGCGTCGCCGCGTTGGTTGGTTGAGTGCACTCAGCATCACGGGTGACGATGGAGAAACCATTGGCGGTGTCATCGATCATCGTCTCAGTCGAAGAGTGGTGATCAACGAATATCGACGTGGAAGATTGCGTCGCGATCAAGTGTGTGATGCGCACCCCGACCTCATGCGTGCAGCGCGAAATTTTGGCGATGTAACTCAAGTGCGTTGTCCGATTTGTCAAGAGGACAATGTTGTGTTGGTGACCTATGTGTTTGGTCCACGGCTACCTCATCACGGAAGATGTATCACTCGTCCACATGAGTTGGAAGAATTTCGGCAACTTGCTCAACGCGAAGCAGTGCACGCTCAAAGTTATGACTCGTTGTATACGGCATATGTAGTTGAAGCGTGCAGGTCGTGCAAGTGGCATCACCTCTTGCGCTCGCTGCCTCTCATGGAGCCTTCACACGTTCCCGAGCGTGAGCCTGCCCGCAGGAAACAGTCGCAGCGCTAATTGGTAGTGAGGTTTCAGGGCACTCCGTGACAGGGGTGTGGCACGATCCGAATGTGCCGATACGATCCAGAGTCCTTATCCACCCTGCCCCTTCGGGGGCTCCAGCCTCGGCTGGAACCGAAGGGAGTTATCACGTTTATGCGTGCATATGAATTAATGGTCATTGTGAGCGGTGCGTCCGAAGAGTCGGCTGCTCACGCCTGGATTAATACGATCTCAAAAGCAGTTTCTTCTGCCGGCGGTTCGGTCCACGGCACACCTGATTGGTGGGGCAAGCGTCGTCTTGCATACCCAATCAACAAGCAATCAGATGGGTACTATGCGGTGTTTAACCTCCTAGCCCCAGGTGGCGCACTCGACGAAGTTGAGCGCACACTGAAGCTCGCGGACGATGTTCTCCGCCACAAACTTCTCCGTTTGCCAGATCAGGAAGCAGCTAGCCGCGGC
>JBEGVD010000130.1:0-6882 GCA_041178585.1 Actinomycetota bacterium | reverse complement strand
GTCGGCTTTGCTTACCACTGAGTCAACGTCCACAATCACTTTTGCCACATCGGTACGGCCAGGCAATTCGTACATGGTATTGAGCAACACTTCTTCAAGAATCGCGCGCAACCCACGGGCTCCGGTGCCACGGTTCAGTGCCTGCTCCGCAATTGCCACCATTGCATCTGGCGTAATTTCCAATTCAATATCTTCAAACTCAAAGAACTTTTGATACTGCTTCAGCAGCGCGTTCTTTGGCTCGGTAAGAATTTGAATGAGCGCCTGTTTGTCCAAACTGTGCACAGCACCAACCATTGGCAGTCGACCAATGAACTCCGGAATCATGCCGAACTTTTGCAAGTCCTCTGGAAGCACTTGGGCAAACAATTCACCCGGATCTTTTTCGGCCTTGGATCGCACATTGGCATGGAAGCCAACTCCCTTATGGCCAATGCGCTGTTCGATTATGGAATCGAGACCGGCAAATGCTCCACCAACAATGAACAACACGTTGGTCGTATCGATTTGTATGAATTCTTGGTGTGGATGCTTACGTCCACCTTGTGGTGGAACGGCAGCAACGGTGCCTTCAAGAATCTTCAATAGTGCCTGTTGCACACCTTCGCCCGAGACGTCACGCGTAATTGATGGGTTCTCGCTCTTGCGGGCAACCTTGTCAATTTCGTCAATGTACACAATGCCGGTTTCTGCGCGCGCCACGTCAAAATCGGCTGCTTGCAACAACTTCAACAGAATGTTCTCTACGTCTTCACCGACATATCCAGCCTCGGTAAGTGCAGTTGCATCGGCAATCGCAAATGGAACATTGAGCAACTTGGCCAGTGTTTGGGCCATATGCGTTTTGCCGCAACCTGTTGGGCCAAGCAACAAGATGTTGCTCTTTTGTAATTCGACTTCGTCCTTGCGTGAGCTTGTTGACTTGTGCCTGATGCGTCGGTAGTGATTGAACACCGCAACCGCGAGCACTTTCTTGGCTTGGTCTTGCCCAACTACATATTCATCGAGGAATGCGCGAATGTCGCGCGGGATTGGAAGTTCCTCAACACCAACTGTTGGAGTTTGAGTGAATTCTTCATCGATGATTTCGTTGCAGAGGTCGATGCATTCATCGCAGATGTACACGCCAGGCCCAGCAATGAGCTTCTTGACTTGCTTCTGCGACTTTGCGCAGAACGAGCACTTCACCAATTCTGCGGTATCGCCAAACTTTGCCATGAGTGGTTAGCCGAGCCTCAGCGAATTGGACCGGAGCGGTCGGTCATTGCGCGAGTGGTGATGATTTCGTCGATTACGCCATAGTCGAGTGCTGCTTGTGCTTCAAGTGTGAAGTCGCGATCAGTGTCGATGTGAATGCGATCAATGGTCTGTCCTGTGTGCTTTGACAAAATTTGTTCGAGCAACTCACGCATACGCAAAATTTCGCGCGCAGCAAGTTCCAAGTCGGTGACCTGCGAGTAGCCAACTTGGCCATACGGCTGGTGCAACAACACTCGTGCGTGTGGAAGCGCAAGACGCTTGCCCTTCGTGCCAGCAGCAAGTAGCACTGCAGCAGCAGATGCGGCTTGACCCAGACAAATGGTGGCGATGTCGTTCTTAATGAACTGCATGGTGTCGTAAATAGCGAACAATGCCGTGATGTCTCCACCAGGGCTATTGATATAGATGTTGATGTCTTTGTCTGGGTTCTCGCTCTCCAAGTGGATGAGCTGTGCACAGATCAAGTTGGCAATGGTGTCGTCAATTGGCGTGCCAAGGAAAATGATGTTTTCCTTCAACAAGCGGCTGTACAAGTCGGACGTGCGCTCACCACGGCTGGTTGTCTCGGTGACACTCGGAATGTAGTAATTCCGCATCACATTATTTTCACGCATGGTGCATCTCCTCAGGGCGAACCTTCTGGAGACGATGATAGTTGCGGGGGCTCACGCCCCTGCGTCAATTAGGTGTGGCACTTGCCCACTACTCGGCTCAATTGCGCGAGTTTGAGGCTTATTCGCCGTCTTCCTCACCAAACAATGTGTCGGCGCTAATTGCATTTCCGTCAACATCGACAAGGGTCGAATTGCGCAGCAACCAGTCCACTGCCTTCGACTTGCAAATCTGTGCTTCAAGTTCTGCAATTGCATCGTTCTGCTCGTACAGCTTGCGAACTTGTGCCAACTTGCGACCAGCCTGCGTTGCAATGCGGGAAAGCTCTGCGTCAAGGTCGTCTGCATCAGACTCAAAGCCTTCAGCAAGCGCAACGGCTCGCAATGCAAGGTCGATCTTCACGGCCTTCACCGACTCACCACGAAGTGACTCAATGAATGCTTCTGTCGATTGACCAGTTGCCGACAACCACTGCTCAAGTGCAATACCTTGCGCCTGGAACTGTTCGACGGTGCCACGAACTCGCGCCTGCAAGTCACTATTGATCATTGCTTCTGGCGAATCAACTTCTACCAACTCGGCAAGAGCAGTTGTGGTGCGGTCTACGAACACGCCACGAGCTTGATTCAACTTCATATCTTCCAAACGCTTGCGCAATGCAGATTTCCACGCATCAACCGTGTCGAATTCTGCAACATGGCTTGACACCCACTCGTCAGTGAGGTCTTCAAGCACCATCTCTTGCACTTTCTTCACAACGACAGTCATCTCGGCTTCTTCGGTGGTTCCGTTTGGAGCTTCTGTGTATTCCACCTTGTCGCCGATCTTCTTGCCAATCAACTTGTCGTCGAAACTTGGAGATACCCAAGCCTTGCCTACTTCGTAAGCCCAATCTTCAACGTTGAGTCCTGGAACTGGTGATCCTTCACGAACTCCACTGAGGTCGAGCGAAACGTGATCGCCCTTGGCAATTGCGCGGTCCACATCTTGCAACTTGCCGTGACGCGATTGCTCGCTGCGAATTGCATCGTCAACTTCGCTGTCCTTCACCACAATTGAGGGAAGCTCAACGCGCAGTCCTTTGTAACCACCAACGGTGATGACTGGTCGTACTTCGCACGTTGCGTCGAACCCGACAACACCTTCAACTTCGCCCTTTGTCACTTCAATGGAAGGAGTCGCGATGAGGTCGATCTTGTGTTCGCGCACCGCCTGCGAGAGATACTCAGGAACAGCATCTTGAATGGCCTGTGAGCGCGCTGCGCCGGTGCCAATCTGTGCCTCAAGCAATTGGCGCGGTGCCTTGCCTTGACGGAAGCCCGGAATACGAACTTCTTTAGCGATTTTGCGGAATGCCTGGTCAATATTGCGGTCGAACTCGACCTCGTCAATTTCCACCGACACTTTGACTTTGTTGCCCTCGAGGGTCTCAATAATGGTTTTCACAGGGCGCAAAGTGTACCCTTTGCATTCGTGACAGCCTCGTGGAAACCCCATGCACTCGCAACGCCCCATGAGGGCCAGATCAACCTGAAAATGGGCGACACCGTCTCCCTGATCGCCGAGGTGGACGGACTCCCAATCGGTCTAGAGGGCAAAGTCATCTTGGCCAATGGATTTAACTGGCTTCGTTATCGTGTGCGCTTTACGAACGGCATCGAAATTGGTGACCTTGACCATCGCCACCTGCAACCAATTGGCAAAACTGCTCGTCGATTGGCTCGCGCAGCAAAACGCGCATAAGTACACACTCGCCGTTATTTCACTTGTCATCGCTAGGATGATTGCGTTAGCGGAGTGTAGCGCAGCTTGGTAGCGCATCTGGTTTGGGACCAGAGGGTCGCAGGTTCGAATCCTGTCACTCCGACCAGTTCATGAATACTTCAAGCTCGTCCGCTCTGCAAGCAGTGCATGCAGCCAAATACAT
This sequence comes from Actinomycetota bacterium, assembly GCA_041178585.1. Classification (GTDB taxonomy): domain Bacteria; phylum Actinomycetota; class Acidimicrobiia; order Acidimicrobiales; family Ilumatobacteraceae; genus UBA3006. Next base: position 3,083 of record JBEGVD010000130.1, on the reverse strand, counting down.
CTCATTTGTTTCGACGCGCAGGAATGGAACCCCAATCGCAACTCCTGTGTGGGTCGCACCACTTCCCTATCTCGGACCAAACGTTTTTGGTTTCACGATCGATGCAAACGCTGGCAAAGCGAAACGCCTTGCCCATACCAACACCGTCACCGTGCAGCCGTGCGACATTCGTGGCCGCACCGTCGAGGGGTCTCCAATTGTCAGCGGAACGGCTGTGGTAATCAGCGGACTTGAAGCTGAAAAAGTGCGCGATGCAGTTGCCTGCAAATACGGGCTCACCTACACGATGTTTTCGATTTACCTGTGGTTCTCCGAGCGCTTCGGCAAGCATCAAGACCAACCCGAAACCGCAGTCGTCGTCACGCTTAACGTGTAACTGCTATTTCGTAATTGCGTATGAATCAACACGCGACGTCATTGCACCAAGTACTTCAGTAATTGGTCGCACGCCAATACCAACCGTATTTGGAACGTCGATATATCCATCCTTTAGCTCAAATGGTGTTGTCACATCTTGAGTGAAGTATCGCTTTGACGCCGAAGTGTCGCCTGGGAGCGTGAAACCCGGAAGCGCAGCGAGTGCAAGGTTGGCGGCACGACCGATTCCCGTTTCCAGCATTCCACCGCACCACACGGGAACTCCCCGCGATACACACAAGTCGTGAATGCGTTTTGATTCCAAATATCCACCAACACGTCCTGGCTTAATGTTGATGATGGAACAGGCATTGATGTCGAGTGCCCCGCGGGCAACGTCAAAGGACGTTATTGACTCGTCCAAACAAATGGGCGTTCCAACCCGCTTGCTCAATTCCACGTGGCCAACAATGTCTTCTTCAGGCAATGGCTGCTCAATCAACAACAAGTTGAATTCGTCAAGCTTGGCAAGATGCGTAGCATCTTCAACGGTGTAGGCAGCATTGGCATCCACTTGCAACAACATGTTCGGACCAAATGCTTCGCGCACTGCGCGCACACGATCAATGTCGAGACCCGGTTCAATTTTCAATTTGATGCGCACGTATCCATCAGCGCGATATTCGGCAACCACGCGAAGCAGATCATCAATTGTTGGCTGAATTCCGACCGACACACCGGATGCAACTTTGGTTTGCGTGGCACCAAGAAAGTTTGCAAGCGACATGTTGGCTTTACGTAATTGATAGTCCAATAACGCTGCTTCTATTGCAGCCTTAGCCATAAAGTTGCCCCGAATAACACCAGATTTCCGCACGAATTCTTCGGCAGTCGTTGAGGCAGAAATCATTGGGATGAGATAGCGCTTCATCACTTCTTCGCAACCGTCTACATATTCAGACGAATAGAGCGGTGCAGCCATTGCAACGCATTCTCCCCAACCTTCTTCATCATCGCCAACCACACGTACATACAGCAGGTTGCGATCTACTTCGGTTGCAAACGAAGTTCGAAATGGCGATACCAAGTTGATGTGGGCGCGCACAATTTCAATTTTGCGGATCATGCCTTAACTCCTACTCAGGACATACGAATACTCTGCGTTTAATCCTCGCACCGAATATCCATCGGCAATAGCCTTTTCAAAGGCAGCACGCTGTTGAGCACGCCACGTTTGAGCTTCAGCCTTGCTGGTCTTGCGAATGAGTTCAATGTCGCTTGGCGTAGCGATGACAATGTCGCCCTTGCGCTCTGCGATTACTTCACTTGATTGCGGCTCGGCTGTTGCCAACACTTGCCAACGCACCAAAACACGATCGCTCTGCTCACCTGCATTGATTCCATCATCTAGCTCGCCATAAAAATTTTGGTAGTAGTTGGTAACTCTTGCGCCAAGTTTCACCATGTTGAACCATGCATTACGGCGCACCAATGGGTCAAACGACCACGTAATGGTGGCGAACCCGTTTTCACGAGCCCACTGCCACTGATGCAGCTTTAACTGTGCGCCAATGCCTTGCCCAGCGTGCGAGTGAACAACGCCAGCAGCATGTGAGTGCAAGTTCAATTCGCTCGGCTGTTGGGTAATGGATTTTCCAACAATGGCAAAAGCAGCCGCCACGGGTGAATCTCTGTCCCACACCACTGAGCCATATGCCCCGTTATGTAATGACGCCACGATGATCTCTGGGGAAACCATGGTTTTAACCGACCACACCTCATCAAAAACCTGCGAAATCAACGCGGCATCTGCAGGGCTATGTGCCAGTTGAATTCGAAATTGATTCGACATTGGTCAAAACTCTACCCATCGGCAAAGATAGGGATATGTCCGTAAAAGTCACCGTTGTTCATCACCCTGTTGCCGCTGAAGCACTCACCCATCTTCGAGATCAAAACTCGTCAAATCAATTCTTTCGTGCAGAAATGCGCCGACTTTCACTTGTGGTCATAGCCGAAGCATTGCGCGACGTACCAACGACAAAAGTCCGCGTGACCACGCCGTTGGCTGAAACTGACGGAATAAAAATTGCGCAACGCCCTGTGCTGGTGCCAATTCTTCGCGCAGGTCTCGGCATGCTTCCTGCGGCAATGGAACTACTACCCGATGCGGACATTGCAGTAGTTGGTGTTCAACGTGATGAAGCAACACACCAGCCAAGCGAATACGTTGCCAAACTTCCCTCACGCCTTGACGGTCGTCATTGCATCGTGCTCGACCCAATGCTGGCAACCGGAGGTTCACTTGAATACGGATGCAAACTGTTGGCTGCGCGCGGTGCTCCGCAACCGATCACTATCGCATGCGTGCTTGCGGCACCAGAAGGAATCGCGTATCTCGAAAAGTCGGGAATGGACCTGCACATTGTGACTGCATCAATCGACGAGTGCTTAAACGAAAACGCATTTATCGTCCCAGGTTTGGGCGATGCTGGTGACCGTCAATTCGGTCCACCTCACTGATCCAGCGATTGGTGTCAGCCAATAAACGAAGCAACAACGTCGTTGTACAAATCCAAATTAATGGTGCGCGTTTTTCCACTTGTTACTTTCATTGACTCGCGCTTAATTTCGCCACTGCGCAACACCACCATCTGACCAAATTCTTTGTTCACGCATGCGTCGACTGCTGCAAGACCAAACCGTGTTGCAAGCACACGGTCATA
>JBEGVD010000129.1:0-4570 GCA_041178585.1 Actinomycetota bacterium | reverse complement strand
CAGTTTCTCGCGTGCTCTCACCGAAGGTTTGTCGGCAAAACAGTCTGATGCAGAATTTGATGCGTTGCTGAATTCAGCAATTCAAGGAATCTACGACGCGTCAAACACCTGATGCGCAGGTAACTCCGGTGCCGCGAATGCCGCAGTAACCGTCAGGGTTTTTTGCAAGGTATTTCTGGTGGTATTCCTCAGCAACATAGAACGTGTCAAGTGGCGCAATTTCGGTTGTGATCGGCCCGTACCCAGCAGCGGTAAGGCCAGTTTGGAAGTTGCGACACGATGTTTGCGCAATTTCAGCTTGATCATCACTCGTTGTGTAAATGGCGCTGCGGTATTGCGTACCAAAGTCGTTGCCTTGACGCATGCCTTGGGTTGGGTCGTGGTTTTCCCAAAATACACTGAGCAATTCTGTATAGGGGATAGTTGCAGGATCGAACTTCACGAGTACCACTTCTGCGTGATGCGTTGTGCCGCTGCACACTTCTTTATACGAAGGATTTGTGGTGGTACCTCCCGCGTAACCAACGGCAGTTTCTGAAACGCCATTCAATGACCAGAACAGGCGCTCGGCCCCCCAGAAGCAACCCATGCCGAACACTGCAGTTTGTGTGTGGTCCATTCGCACAATGTAGCCCCGATTGGTAGCGTCATTCCAGTGAAAACACGCCGCACCGATATAGAGGGCATGCGTGCACTTGCCGTTGGGCTGGTGGTGTTGAATCATGCCGGGGTGCCGTGGTTGTCCGGTGGGTATATAGGTGTAGACGTTTTTTTCGTCATTTCTGGATTTCTGATTACCCAGTTACTCATCGACGAAGCGGGTGAACGCAACTCGATTGACTTGCGTAATTTTTGGGCGCGACGCGCGCGGCGAATTTTGCCGATGTCAATCCTGGTAACGCTTGTAACTGTTGTTGCGGGACTGTTCATGCTTGAGCCGGGCAAAGTGCGAGAACTCAGTGCAGTCGGTCTTGGCGCTCTTGCTTTCTGCGCCAACATTGTGCTCTTCTTTCGCACATCTGACTATCTATCTGGCGTTACAGCACCTTCATCGTTGCGACATTTTTGGTCGCTTGCGGTTGAAGAACAGTTTTACCTGTTGTGGCCGCTGGTAGTGCTTGGCGCAGTGAGGTTCGGAAAGGCCAATTGGAAGAAATGGCTTGTTGGAGTTGGCATCGTTGCAGGGGCTGCTTCGTTAATCACATCAATTCTGATTACTAAAGGTCACCCGGGTGCTGGTTATTACCTTCCGTATTCGCGGTTTTGGGAAATTAGTGCTGGAGCATTGCTTGCACTCGCGGGAACTCGTTTCGACAAGATCCCAGGCCTAGTGAAGGCGGTAGGCGGATGGATTGGTCTTGTTGCAATCGTTGGTGCTGCCGTGGTTTTTTCGGAGACCACCGTTTTTCCTGGCTATGCAGCGTTGCTTCCAATCGCTGGCACAGTATTCGTGCTTGTTGCGGGAAGCGCAAAGTTTGGTCCAGTTTCTCTTCTTTCAATAGAACCGATGCAGAGCCTTGGGGCACGCAGTTACTCGTTGTACTTGTGGCATTGGCCATTGCTCGTGTTGATTGAAGCAAGATTTGGAACCCCTTCTGCGTGGGGGAAAGCATGGATTGTTGTTGCGGCGTTGGTGCTGTCTGCAATTTCATATCGCGCAATTGAACAGCCCTTGCGTCACAACACGTGGCTGTCGGCGGTTTCGGTTCGCAGTTTGTCTGCTGCGGGTATTTCTCTGGCGCTCAGTTTGTCTGCAGTGGTGGTGCTCTTTGCGATTGCTCCAAAAATTGATGCGGGTGCAATGCAACTTGCGGAAATTGAGGCTGCACGAGAAGCTGCCATTTCAATTGATTCCGCTGATGGATCTCAAAATTCGATTCAACCAGTTAAACCAGTCAACGCTTTGTTGCTAGGCGATTCAACTATGGCGGGGCTTCGATGGTTTGAGGAAGGAACGAAGTCATTGAAGGGTTTCACGTACACGCTGGATGCAGAATCATGCCGCCGAATTTCAGAGTGGTCGTGTTTTGGGCGTGAAAAGCGAACCCCCAAAAATGTGGTCACCGTGTTGAATAACACCACGGAAAAGTTTGATGTGGTGGTGCTGATGGCGGGATATGACAGCAGCGTTAGAAAAATCAGTGACGAATACAAAGACCTGATTGAAGTTGTGCGAGCTAAAAATCTAAAAGTGATTGTATTGACTTACAAGGAGTCGCTCTATTTCCCAGCGTCCGGATCTCGTGGGAAGCGTTCGGTGTATGCCGAGTTCAATGCCGTCCTGCGTGACATGGTTGCACGCGATACTCAACACTTTGTGCTCGCTGACTGGAATGCTTACAGTGCCGGACAGAAATCTTGGTTTAGACCTGACGGAATACATCTCAATATTGATGGAACCTTGGCGCTTGGTGCGTTTATCAGTACCGCTGTTGCAGAAAGTGCGGGTAATCCATGCCCGTACTCTTCTGTCTATCCATGTTCATACGCAAACAACTTGCCACAGGCAACAGACTTCCTTGCAGAATTCAATGTTGCTGATACGGAAATGCATTGTTATGAAGATGGTGAGTCACGCAGAGAAGCGTGCACTACTGATCGGCGAATTTAGAAGAATTCGTTAGTTACTGAAACAACGGCTTGAGCATTTCGCTGTGCGTCTTCTTCGCTTAGTGTTGGTCCAAATTCAACCGTCATACTGACGCCTTTCGGGCCCTGGAATGACTTCGTCCAATTAGCTCCGGTGCCGCCAAATACCGCTTCAAGCAATGGTTTGTCGCCTGTGTAACCACAGAGGCAGTCCAGTTCAAGAAGGGGCAGTCCAACGAGGGAGGCGTACTTCGCGCGAACATCTCCATCGTGTCCGGTGCCAGGACCGATACGGAAGTAGTCCTGGTGATACCAAATTACAAATTGTGGCTTGACGAGTTCGCCAAGTTTTACGACACCTTGTACTTCTGGTTCGCTTGCGCTGTCGGAACCCGAATACTGCCACGAACCTGGTGTGCCGATTTTCTGCCAATTACCTGGAAAATTTCTGTTGAGATCTACGCCATTGGCGTTTTGTCGTGTTCGTAATTGCTGGCCATCTGGATTCATAGAGCGCACCAACCAGAGGTCAATATTTCCCTCAAGAGGCATGTCGCGAAGAATGTCTACAACTCGGTTTCCTACAAATTCGTCTCCGTGAATGCAACCGATTACCAATACTCGCGCGCCATCGCTTCCACTTTGGCGTCGATAGAAGGTGAGTGGAACACCTTGAACTGAACGGCCAAATTCAATATCAGTATTTAACGGAACTTCACCGAACTTGTTAAACCAACCTGGTTCGGCTGGAGCATCTGGACTCGCAGTATCGACATTTGCATCGCCACTTGATTCCGAGCTGTCGGAGCCACCAGTGAAAAGTTTTGTTCCCTGGTACAGCACACCAGCAGAGAGCACGCCGAGCGCAATTGATTTTGCGGAAAGATCACTGAGAAAATTCCGCCGAGAAATGAGCCCGCTCACTTCTTCGGACTCTGGAGTTTCTGTGGTTTTGGCTGGAGCAGATTCAACTACGGGAATTGGTTGCGTATTCTGAATGACGTCAGGTTGAGCAACTGCTGGCGAAGACGTGAACGAAGCACGGCTTCCCGAATTATCGGTATCCACCCGCCATGTCTGCCCAGATTCATCGGTATATGAAATGGCAAGAATTTTCGTTCGCGCCTGAGTTGCCGAAATCAAGCCGCTATCAAACTGGGCGCACGTTTCCTGATATACGCGGTTCATTCGAGCGAACTCGTCATCGAGGCTCGGGGCAGTCGCGACCTGCTTAAACGAGGCTCGTCTGCCCGACTTCTTTGGGTCTACTACCCAGGTGCGGCCTTGGCTGTCGGTTGCACGTAATCCCAATATTGTGGTTCGAGCCGTTTCGGCCGAAATCTCGTTGTTGTCGAACGCCTCGCACGTTTCGATGTAGATGCGGTTCAGGCGTTCTAGCTCTGGGGGGAGTGGGGGCGTAGACGGCATGTTCTCCACGACTTTAGTGCAGTAATCAATCGGTCTCTGCTTGTCCTCAATTGCAAAATTGGTCTAATGTACGCAATACGGGAGATTGTCCGTCAAGCGGACAGTCTGTCGGGGGCCTAGACAATTATTTATACAGACCACTTGCCAAGGAGACTGCGCATGTCTACAACTGATTCACCAACACGACTTCATCACACCGCATATTTGTCAAAAGATCTTGAAGCTACCCGTGCGTTTTACGAAGACCTAGTCGGCCTTCCGCTCGTTGCAACCTGGTCTGAGACCGACGAACTCTTCGGTGCGGAGCGCGTGTATTGCCATTGCTTCTTCGGTATGCCAGATGGAAGTGCGCTTGCATTCTTCCAGTTTGCGAACAAGTCCGATCAAGACTTGTTTGACCCAGAACTCACACCTTCACCATTCCGTCACATAGCATTGAATGTCTCTGCAACGACACAAAATGAAATTTTTGAACGCATGCAGAAGGCACAGTGGAAGCCAGAAGGCACCTACGTACTGGAGCACGGCTATTGCCGCTCGTTGTACACCGAAG
>JBEGVD010000128.1:0-5367 GCA_041178585.1 Actinomycetota bacterium | reverse complement strand
ACCGAAGGCCCATATGTTGGCGAAGGCGGAGTGTTGCGCAAGGGCACACCGTTTGAAGTTGCAACGCAGGGAAGTGTGAACACTGCACATGGCGTTGAGCGCTGCGTGCGTTACGCATTTGAACTTGCAGCTCAGCGTGACCGCAAACATTTGACACTGGTACACAAAACAAACGTGCTGACGTTTGCAGGCGACTTGTGGCAGCGCACGTTTAGCCAAGTTGCTGAAGAGTTTCCGCAAGTTGGAACTGCGTACAACCACGTAGACGCAGCCTGCATCTATTTCGTGCAAGACCCGCAGCGATATGACGTCATTGTGACCGACAACTTGTTCGGTGACATTTTGACCGACCTTGGTGGAGCAGTGAGTGGCGGAATTGGCGTTGCATCATCAGCCAACTTGAACCCAAAGCGCACCGGGCCTTCCATGTTCGAACCGGTTCACGGATCGGCTCCAGACATTGTGGGCACAGGCAAGGCCAACCCAGTTGCGGCGATTTTGTCTGCAGCCCACATGCTGGAGTTCTTGGGTGAAGATGCTGGGGCAGCAAAATTGCGTGCAGCCTGCGAAAAGCCAAGTGCAGGCTCAACCTCGCAAGTTGGCGACGAAATTGCAGCCCGAGTTGCGGGCAAGTAACGCTAAGTTTTATCAACATTTGTAAATAAGGGGACGTCATGCCAATTACCACGACACCAAAAATTTGGATGAACGGAAAGCTTGTCGATTGGGACAAGGCGCAAGTTCATGTGCTTACACACACGCTTCATTACGGCACTGGTGTGTTCGAAGGTATTCGCGCATACGAAACCGACAAAGGTCCAGCAGTGTTCCGTCTTACCGAGCACATGCAGCGCTTCATTAACTCGGCAAAAATCTTGTCAATGCCAATGCCTTACTCACTTGAAGAACTTGTTCAAGCTGTGAAGGACACCGTTGCATCAACAGGATTGCCTGCTTGCTACATTCGTCCACTCGCGTACTACGGGTACGGCGAAATGGGACTGAACACCACGCCGTGCAAGACCGATGTTGCTATTGCATGCTGGCCATGGGGTGCGTATCTGGGCGATGATGCCGTTGAAAAGGGTGTGCGCATGAAGATTTCTTCGTGGACCCGTCACGATCACAACACCATGCCACCTGCAGCAAAAACAGTTGGTAACTATGTGAACTCATCGCTTGCCAAGGTTGAAGCACTGAAGGCTGGCTACGACGAAGCCATCATGCTTGCACCAAATGGTTTGGTCGCAGAATGCACAGGCGAGAACTTGTTCGTTGTGCGCAACGGAATCATTTTGACTCCACCAACATCGGCTGGAGCACTTGAGGGAATTACGCAAAACAGCGTTACTCGCATTGCTCGCGACTTGGGTTACGAAGTTCGCGTAGACAACATCGCACGCAGCGATTTGTACATTGCTGAAGAAATCTTCGCTTGCGGAACTGCAGCAGAAGTTGGTTCGGTGAGTTCGGTTGATGATCGACCAGTTCCATGCCCTGGACCAATAACCCGAGCAATCGCTGCAACGTATGCCAAGGCTGTGCGCGGCCAAGACCCGCGCTATGTCGACTGGCTCGAATACGTGAAATAACACCCTTCGGATTACACGAAGGTGACTTGGAGGGGGTTTCCCCCAGGTTCATCCACAGCCCTTTCCACATGCGGAATATCGTCCGCAGAGCTTTATCCACAGGTATCCCCACAGATTCATGTGGCACAGGTTGGCGAACGCTGTTTCGTGCGTCAGACTGGAGTCGTGAATCATTTCGGAGCCAACACTTCCAGCATTGCGATCATCATTATTCGATAGGCGTGCGTCACCCGACGTACGCCCAAGCCGCCCAAACGGGCGGCTTTTTTAATCCCCAAAATTCGACAGAAGAGAAGAGCAGTAGATGACAAAGCAACAACTCGTAGAAGTATTCGACACCACATTGCGAGACGGCATGCAGGTGGAAGGCGTATCGGCAAGCGTTGAAGACAAATTGCGCATTGCAGAACAACTGGACTACCTGGGTGTGCACTTCATTGAAGGTGGATGGCCGGGCGCGAACCCGAAAGACATTGAGTTCTTTGCACGTGCAAAGAAAGAGTTGACATTCACCACTTCAGCGTTAGTTGCCTTCGGCTCGACGCGCCGCCCACTTGGCAAAGTTGATGACGATGCAACACTAAGAAACTTGATTGAAGCGCAAACCTCTGCGGTGTGCATTGTTGCAAAAGCGTCGGACTATCACGTCGAACATGCCTTGCAAACAACGCTTGAAGAAGGTATCGCCATGGTGTCCGATTCGGTGAAATATCTGACCGCTAATGATCGTCGCGTGCTCGTTGACATGGAGCATTTCTTCGATGGTTTCAAATCGAACCCAGAGTTTTCGCTGCGCGTGTTAGAGGCCGCAATCATTGGCGGTGCGACGCACTTAGTGTTGTGCGACACCAATGGCGGTTCACTTCCGAACGACGTGCTGCACATTGTCGGTGAAGTGAAGAAGCACATCGGCGACGATGCAACTATTGGTATTCACTGCCATGACGACACGGGTTGTGCAGTGGCTAACTCGCTTGCAGCTGTGCAAAGCGGTGCACGTCATGTTCAAGGAACATTGAACGGTCTTGGAGAGCGCACCGGAAATACAAACTTGACGACAGTCATTCCGAACTTGCAATTGAAAATGGACTTTGAGTGTTTGCCAGAAGGCAGACTCGAACGCCTCACTGCAGTGAGCAATTATGTTGCCGAGGTACTGAATCGTCCATTGAATCCGCAGGCTCCGTACGTTGGTAGTTCGGCATTCGCACACAAGGCCGGACTTCACGTTTCAGCAATCTCGCGTGCGAAAGACGCATACGAGCACATTGCGCCAGAACTTGTTGGCAACGGCACACGATTCCTGGTGAGCGAAATGGCTGGTCGTGCAACCATCACCATGAAGGCTGAAGAGCTTGGCCTCACCATGGATGGTCCGGCAGTCAATCAGGTAATTGACGACCTGAAGCGACTTGAGCACGAGGGCTACCACTTTGAAGCAGCAGATGCGTCTCTTGAACTCTTGATGCGTCGTGCATCGGGCTGGCAACAGAACTTCTTCAGCGTTGAGTCAATGCGTGTGATCACCGATGAATCATCGGCTGGAACGTTTACGACCGAAGCAACAGTGAAGGTGTGGATCGGCGATCACCGTGAAGTACGCGTGGCAGAGGGCAATGGACCTGTTAATGCAATTGATACTGCATTGCGTGCTGCTTTGCTGGAAAAGTTCCCGCAGCTTTCCCGCGTGCATTTGACTGACTACAAGGTGCGAATCTTGGATTCGGGTTCGGCAACTGGTGCGGTAACTCGCGTCTTGCTGGATGCCTCAGATGGAGAGCGCAACTGGACCACCATTGGTGTTTCGTCAAACATCATTGAAGCCTCGTGGCGTGCTCTCGAAGAGTCGCTCATCTTCGGGCTCTTGCATTCCAAGTAGGCTCGCAGGAGTATGGCTGCTCCAAAATTTGCTCCAGTAAGTGCAACTCAGACGCCGCGTTCGTATGAATCGCCGTTGCATGTTCCTGAACCATGGTCGCCAGGTCGCCCTGGAGAAATTGAGGGCAAGCAACCGCGTGGTGCGAGCTTGGGCAATCAAGGCCCAGATCAGGGTTACATCCTGACGCTTGCCCGTATTGCACGAAACAAGATCAAAGTGCAACAAGGCGAGTCTGTGGACGACGCTATTCGCGGATCAATTGGCATTGCGCTGCGCAGAGCTTCCATGTACGGTCGCGCGCCGGTAATGCATGACCTTACGTTTGCACTCACCATTTGGGGATGGCTTGTTGACAATGTGCCTGCAGATTTGTTGGCTCGCCGTAAAGAACTCTTTTCGGGAGTAGGCGATGCAGCGCACTCGTATTACGAAGTTCGCGAAATCACTGGACTCGTTCCAGAAACGACATACCAGCTTTCAATCGAGCAACTCACCGCGAGCACGCCAATGTCGTGGCGCGCACTTACTGGCGCGTAGTTCATGCCCACGCAAGTTGTTGGCGTTCATTCTTCGCCTGAACACACGTTCACGAAACAAGCACAAAGTTCAATCGAGCTTGTTGCAGGTATCGGCGTTCAGGGTGATGCGCACGCTGGCGCAACCGTGAAACATTCGCACCTGCTGCGTAAGAAACCAGAAAAGCCGAACTTGCGCCAGGTTCACCTCATTGCAAGCGAACTTATTGAGGAGTTACGCCTTGAAGGTTTCAATGTTGAGCGAGGCTCATTGGGCGAAAACATCACCACGAGTGGAGTGCAACTCACTTCGTTACCGCACGGAACGCGGTTGGTGTTTGCCAGTGGTGCTGCAATTGAACTCACGGGAATTCGTACACCGTGTAAGCAACTGAATGGTTTTCAAGACGGATTGCTCGCTGCGGTTCGTGAGAAGAACGAAAGCGGAGCGTTTCGACGACCAGTTGGCGTGCTTGCGATTGTCGTGGCTAGCGGAATCGTTTCACCAAACGAAGCAATTGATGTACAACTTCCAACAGGCGCACATCGCGCCATGGAATTTATTTAACTACAGCGCAAACTTTTCTAGGTCTGCAAGGTTCACAAACTCAAGCGTGTGAACATGTGTTGCACGTAAGTTCACTTTTGGCGCCATTCCTGCTTCAAATGCTTCTTGCCAGCGCGATGCACAGAGACACCAATGATCTCCGGCCTTCAGACCGTCAAAACCATATTGCGGCATTGGGGTAGACAGGTCGTTGCCACGCGACTTTGAGAATGCAAGAAACTCATCGGTCATCACTGCACATACCGTGTGCACGCCAGTGTCATCTCCACCAGTCTCACAACAACCAGTGCGGTACCAACCCGTCATTGGAGAAGTGCAACATGTTTCGATTGGTTCGCCGTACACGTTCACTTGAGTTCCAATTGTCATGTGCCACAACTTAGTGTTCGCTCAGGGCGAGTGCTTTGCTCAGATAGCCTGAAAGCACATGTCTGCTACTCCTCGCTATCGTTTCGCGCCATCGCCAACCGGCTATTTTCACGTAGGCGGTGCACGCACCGCGCTGTATAACTGGCTGCTTGCATTGAAGAACAACGGTACGTTTGTGCTGCGCATTGAAGACACCGACGAATCTCGAAACGAGCCACAGTGGACTCAGGGAATCATTGATGCACTTGCGTGGATAGGTATTGACAGCAAAGACCCGCATTTTGAAGGGCCATATTTCCAGTCCACCTACGCTGCAGAACATTTCGCTGCTGCTCACAAGTTGTTTGAAGCAGGCAAGGCGTACTACTGCGACCAGACGACCGAACAAATTCAGGAGCGAGCAAAAGCTGCAGGCCTAAATGGCTACGACGGCTTTTCGCGCGA
>JBEGVD010000127.1:0-2761 GCA_041178585.1 Actinomycetota bacterium | reverse complement strand
GACGACGTCTTCAGGCGACTCACAGCGGAGCCTGCATCATGAAATTACTTCGCGTTCAATTGGCTTGCGAACTACGAGTACTTGCTCGCAATGGCGAGCAATTGCTGCTCATCCTTGGTATCCCCGTATTGCTTCTTGCATTTTTTGGCAATGTCGACATTCTTCCTACAGGTGATCAATCCAGCATCAACTTTTTGCTCCCCGGAATCATTGCCTTGGCAATCATGTCTACCGCCATGGTCAGCCTGGGTATTGCCACCGGATTTGAACGTTCATACCTCGTTCTCAAACGCCTAGGCGCAACTCCACTTGGCGTTCCTCGCCTGGTGTTGGCAAAAGCTCTTTCCGTTCTCGTTGTCGAAATTGTGCAAGTGATTCTGCTCGTTGGACTTGCTTCCCTCATCGGTGCAGATCTCAATTCACTCAACCTTGCCAAGTTGGTGGTTGCGATCGCACTCGGAACGCTCGCCTTTTCGGGCATCGGGCTTTCCCTTGCCGGACGCTTGCGTGGCGAGGTAAACCTGGCAGCACAAAATGCTCTGTATTTAGTGCTGCTATTAGTTGGCGGAATCGTGTTTCCTCTGCAGGATCTTCCGTCATGGTTGCAGTGGGTGGGGCGAATAACGCCATCTGGAGCACTTGCCGATGTGATGCGCGATGTCTTTTCCGCAACATCAACTTACGGCGCATCGTCACTAGTGATTTTGCTTGGTTGGGCGATCGCCGCTCAACTCAGTGCATACAAATTATTTCGCTGGAACTAGCGACTACTGCGGCCTTTTGCCTTAGTTGCATAATTTGCTTCAACAAAGAAATTGCCAATAAACCGCCTGAAGAAGATCACCACAATGACGGACCACAAGAATATTGATCCGCCAAGTTTCATAATGGCACCTGCAAGCTGCTGATCAGTTGTTACCGATAGCCCCCACACACGTACAGCAATGTCGTAGTGCTTGTATACCGTGCCCTCAGCGAACGTAAGCCATGCTGCAGGAACCGTCGGAATTACCGACATAAGGAAGAGGTAAATCAGCTTTCCTCCATACCCAATACGTCGTGTTGGGTCAGGGCTGCAAATTGGTGACCACATCAACAACGCAGACGTCACCACGAGGATGTGTAGCAAATAATGCAGCGGGCCATTTGACACGCTCCTATTCACCATCTGTGGAATGTGCGTAATCATGATTACGCAGTTAAACAACACACCAGCAATAACTGGCTTGGTTAGGAAGTTGATCGTTCTACGTGAACGATCGCTGGCAAAAATGAGATCGTAAAGCCACTTCGGGGTCGCGATCAGCATCAGTGCTGGCATGAAATATGAGTACAGCATGTGCTGAAACATGTGCATTGAGTACAAATACTCTTCTGAAATGTCGTGAACAGGCCAATCTGAAGCCACCCACAGCAGTATCGCCCCAGCGATGAAGGCCCACAGTTGTTTTCGCGTGATTACTTTGCCGTCGGTAACAACTCGAGGTCCGATGACTCGAACGGCATAGACATAACTCGCAACGACCGCAATGACCAACACCCACACTTCAATGTGGAGCTGGAATCTCCACGGATCAGGATTTACGAGTGCGAACATGCGTGGTTCGCCATTCACATTTTCAAGTTATGAAAAAAAGTGGAAGGTCGCGAGGAAAATTCCGTACACGGTCATTGCCAAAAACAAACCTGCGTAGAACACCCACGAGAACAGTTTGCTTTCGTACCTGAGGTGCATGAAAAAACTCACCACGATGTAAAACTTCACTGCCATCATGATTAACAGCGATGGCAAGAACAATGCGCCAAAATCGACATAGTACGTAGCTACTTCAAGTGCGGTGATCGCGGCAAGAATTGCAGCAATCCGCACATAGCCTGCGTTGGACATGCCGTGCTCGGTTGATGAATGCGTTTCAGTTGTCATGATCAGGCCGGAATGAGGTAGATGAGTGTGAAAATGATGATCCAAATAATGTCCACGAAGTGCCAATACAAGCCAATCATTTCGACGGTTTCGGCCTTGCTGCCGGGCACCTTGGATCGCTTCAGGATTCCAACAGTAGACATCAGCATGATGATTCCGACCGTTACGTGAACTCCGTGGAATCCCGTGAGTACGTAGAAACTTGAGGAGAAGAGGCTGGTCGTAAAGCCCATTCCCTCGTTGTAAAACGCGGTGAATTCATATACCTGACCGCCAACGAAGGTTGCACCAAGAATGGCTGTAACCGTGACCCACAGGTGCGTATTGCGATCATCGCCCTTATGCGCTGCCGATACAGCAAGCACCATGGTGAGCGAGCTCATCAACAACACGAAGCTGCTGACCGAGGTAAATGGAATATCAAACACTTGCGAAGGACGAGGGCCTTCACCCACGCGGCCGCGATACAACATGTACGTCGAAATCAGACCACCAAACAACAAGCACTCTGAACCAAGGAACAACCACATCCCCAGTTTGTTGTTTGACAAACCCGTGCTGGTGTGAGCCGCGCCATGTGAATCGGCGTGGCCATCTGCTGTCATTACTGCGTTCTCAGCCAACGTGAACCACATCCTTTGTTGTTACCGGTGGATCAAAATCGTCATCTGGTGCGGTGGATGGTTCAATTGACCATCCATAGCAACCGAACAACACAATCACACCACCAAAAATTGCAATTGGAATGGAATAGATCACGCCAAAAGCAATAACTGGCAAGCCAGCGGCAAGAAAGATTGGCCAGTACGACGGCGACGGCATGTGAATGTGCGCATC
>JBEGVD010000126.1:0-6896 GCA_041178585.1 Actinomycetota bacterium | reverse complement strand
GCTGATGGAATTGCTGTGAAGAAACCTGGCGAGATAACTGAGCCTCTTGTACGCAAATGGGTTGATGAAATTGTTGAGGTGACAGAGGATTCAGTTGCCGATGCAATGATGGTGTTACTCGAACGATCAAAGCTGTGTGTGGAAGGCGGCGGTGCGGTTGGGCTTGCCGCACTCATGACCGGAAAAATCTCTCCAGCTGCTGTTGGCACAACGTGCATCGTGTTGTCGGGTGGAAACGTAGACATCGGACTTGTTCCGAACCTTGTTCGACGACATGAAACTGAGGCGGGAAGGCGTTTAATCGCTTTCATTCGTCTGCCCGATCGCCCCGGCGCATTTGCAGGGCTCTTGCAGATTTGCGCTGGAACAGGCGCAAACTTAATTGAAGTTCAACACGTACGTGAAGGCATTTACTTGCATGCGCGTGAAACTGGAATTCAGATCGTTCTTGAAATTCGCGGACGTGAACATGCTGATCAATTACTGGCCCTTGCAAAAGAACAGGGTTACGACCTCAACGAGTCGAATTTCTACTAATTACAACTGATTTGTAAATTGCAGCAACAGACTTGGGAAGAACCCGAGCACCACAGTTGCGCCTACACACAGGCCAATTGCCAAACGCGTGCTGAAGGCAACTGAGATATCACGCGAAGTTGTACCTTCGGAAAGCCACATGCTGACCATGATGCGCAGGTACAAAAAGGCTGCGATGACTGCAGCCAGCATGGCGACAACAGCCAGCACATAGCTCTCGGTTGAAACCGCCGCGCGAATGATTCCAAACTTGGCTACAAAACCTGATGTCAAAGGCACACCTGCCTGCGCCAGCAACAACACGGTCATGCCCATTGCCAAAACAGGGTTTGACTTACCAAGACCTTTGAATGCGTTGAGCGAAGTCTCGTTGTCGCCCTTGCCAGCAACAATCGTGACAATGCCGAGTGTTCCGATAACGAGAATCGAATAAATGAACAGATAGCTCAATGTTCCAGATGTACCTAGTCCGGCATCTGCGGATGCAACCTGACCTGCCGCAACCAGACCAACCAGGATGAAACCCGCATGGCTAATCGATGAATACGCAAGCATGCGCTTCACATCGGTTTGCACTACTGCAAGTACCGATCCCACCACCAGCGTCAATATTGCCAGAACAACTACGACTGGGCGCCAGTCATCTGAACGACTCGAAAGCGCATCTGAAAAAACCCGAAGTAGAGCCACAAATGCAGCCGTCTTTCCTACCGAACCCATGAGCGCAGTAATAGGTGTTGGCGCACCTTGATACACGTCTGCTGTCCAGGTGTGGAACGGAACAAGCGAGACCTTGAATCCAAAGCCAACAAGTAGCAGCGCGATGCCTGCGAGCAACATCGCCGATGACCCGCCAAGCACAATGTCTTTAGAAAGACTCGCTGCAATTGCATCAATGTTGGTTGAACCAGTAGCACCAAACACCAGCGCTACGCCATACAAAAAGAAGGCAGAAGCAAAGCCGCCTAGCACGAAATACTTGAGTCCTGCTTCACCGCTTGCCGATCGACTGCGGCTGCTCGCTGTCAGAAGATAGAACGCAAGACTCAATGTTTCGAGTCCAAGGAACATCACAATGAGATCGTTGGCCTGCACCATAACCATGCCACCGATTGCGGCACAGAGAATAAGCGCAAAAATTTCTGGGCCATCTTCGTCTTCGCGAACCAAGAAACCTGACGTAAGCAAAATGGCTAACAAGGTTGCAATGGCAATACTGAATGTGGCAAACAATGTGAACTTGCTAAATGTCAATGCGTTCGCAAGAAGCGAGCTTGGGGCGCCGTCACCAAGATCGCGCCACAGCAATGCGGTGATCACTGCCGTACCCGCTGCAGTAATCGCTCCAACTACTCCATAGGCGCCCTTTTTCCACTGCGGAGTTAGCGAGCCAGCAAGAATCAGCAGCAATACTCCGCCGAGCATGACCAGAAAAGGCGAAATCTTGAACCAATCAATTTCTGGTCCGACGAACATATTTGCAGCCAACATCATTCGCCTGCCTTGATTTCTGGTTGCTTGTAATTCGAACGGGATTCAACGTGTTCAAGCAATGACTTCACGCTTGGCTCAATGCGATTCAGCATTGGTTTTGGATACACGCCAGTGAACACAATTGCAGCAACAAACACCGACAGCAACATTGCTTCTCGTTTGGTGATTTCCGCAAAAGACTTGTTCGCTTCATCTGGTTCACCGTGGAATACGCGTTGGTATGCCCACAGCAAGTACAACGCGGCAAGAATGACTCCAGTTGTTGCAGCAACTACCCACCAACGAGCAGTTGGGAATGAACCAATCAGAATGAGGAACTCTCCCACGAAACCGTTCAAGCCTGGAAGCCCAATTGACGACAACATGATCAACATGAAGAAACCGGCAAAGATTGGAGCAACAGATTGGATGCCCTTCAACTCTGCGATCACTCGGGTGTGGCGACGCTCGTAGATCATTCCCACCATAAGGAACAATGCGCCCGTAGAAATACCGTGGTTCACCATTTGCATGACGCCACCGGTAATTGCCTGATTGGTGAGTGCAAACGTACCGAGAACAATGAATCCAAGGTGGGCAACCGAAGAATAAGCAACCAATCGCTTCAAGTCTTTTTGCATAGTTGCAGCAATTGCACCGTAAATGATTCCGATTACTGCAAGCGTGAGGAGAACCGGCTTTGACCACACTGCTGCTTCAGGGAATAAGTACACACCAAAGCGCAACATTCCATAGGTACCCATCTTCAGCAACACACCGGCAAGAATGACCGAGCCACCCGTTGGTGCTTGGGTGTGTGCGTCGGGCAACCAGGTATGCAGTGGGAACAACGGCACCTTCACTGCAAATGCAATGACAAATCCAACGAACAACCAACGGCCTGTGCTGGTGGAGAAATTGGACTTCTCTGCAATTTCAATGAGGTCGAATGACAAGTGGCCGATATCGCGGCGCGCAAGGAACGCGGTGGCAACAATTCCAACCAACATGAACGCTGATCCGGCCATGGTGTAAATAAAGAACTTTGTTGCAGCATAAATGCGCTGGTCGTATCCCCATTTACCAATGAGGAAGTACATCGGTACCAACACAATTTCGAAAAACACGAAGAAGAGAAACAAGTCGAGGCTAAGGAAACTGCCCATGACGCCAGCTTCAAGCACCAACATCCAAACCAAGTACTGCTTGTGGTCGTGATGCGGATCAATTCCGACAATGACTAATGGGAACAAGATTCCGGTGAGCACCACAAGGAACAGCGAAATTCCATCGACTCCTAAATGCCACGAAATTCCCCACTCGCTCACCCATGAATGCTTGGAAACAAATTCAAAACCAGCCGAACCAGTTGGGAACTTGATCAGCATCCACACGCTGAGCAAGCCAGTGGTGATTGAGCTCGCTAATGCAACGATCTTTACGATCGATTCATTCGATTTCGCCAGCAGCGAAGCAACGAGTGCGCCAACGAGCGGCACAAGTACAAGCAGTGTGAGAATTGGAATTGACATCAGGCAACTCCCCTAAACAGGAACCACGCAAGCAGTGCAACTGCGCCAACTGCCATGAGCGCGGCATACACGCGAGTGAAACCATTTTGTGATTTACGCACTTGACCCGCAACATTTCGCACCAGAGTTGCTGTGCCGTTTACTGCGCCATCGACAATGCGTGAATCTGCCCACGCAACCGCATTAAATGCTGCACGACCAGGGCCGCCAACCAATTTTGCTGCGCCAGCGTCGTAGAACCAAGCCTGTTCGAGCACACGTGGCTCTACCGCTTTGACTTTCTTCTTTCCGTACACCGCGAAGGCGGCAGCAATTCCCGTTACCGCAACAATCACAGCAACCGCCAAAAGCACATACTTGTTTTCGTAGGCCCAAGTCTTAGAAATGCTGGCCTCGGACTCTTCAACTACAGGTGCCAACCAGTGTTCAAGGAAGTGGAGCTTCTTCGAAAATGGCAGTTGCATTGCGCCACCGACAACCGACAGCACTGCCAACACAACAAGTGGGAACAACATGATCTTCGGACTTTCGTGTGGCTCGAAGTCGCCGTGTGCGCCATGGTCTTTTGCATGGTCTTTCCACTTCGCTTCGCCGTAAAACACCATGATCACTTGACGCGTCATGTAATACGCGGTGAGCAACGCGGTGATCAAACCAACGATGTAGAGGCCGCGATTGTTTGCATACACATAGAGCAAAATTTCGTCCTTCGACCAGAAACCTGCGAACGGAGGAACACCAGCGATTGCCAACCAACCAATGATGAACGTGATTGCAGTAACCGGCATGAGCTTGCGCAATGCACCCATGCGACGCATGTCTTGCTCATGGTGCATGCCATGAATAACTGATCCTGAACCCAAGAACAACAGCGCCTTGAAAAATGCATGGGTCACCATGTGGAAGATTGCTGCAACATATGCACCCGAGCCAACTGCCAGGAACATGTATCCAAGCTGCGACACCGTGCTGTAGGCAAGCACTTTCTTGATGTCATTTTGTGCAACGGCGATTGTTGCTGCAAACAACGCTGTTGCAGCACCAACACAAGCAATCACCATCGGCGCCCATTCATACGAAGCGTGCAACACCGGACTCATGCGAGTCATCAGGAAAACTCCCGAAGTCACCATGGTTGCGGCGTGAATGAGTGCAGATACTGGAGTTGGACCTTCCATGGCGTCTGGAAGCCAGAGGTACAAAGGAAGCTGCGCGCTCTTTCCGCATGCTCCAACGAAGAGCAACAGTCCAATAGCAGTAGCCGTTACGGGAGCAATAACACCACTGTGGGCTGCTTCATTGATTGATGAGTACGAAACCGAACCAATGGTGCTAAACGCCAAGAACATTGCGGTCATCACGCCGAAGTCACCGATGCGGTTGGTGACAAATGCTTTCTTACCTGCCACTGCTGCACTGTCGCGTGTATGCCAGAACGAAATCAGGAAGTACGAGCAAACACCCACACCTTCCCAACCAAGAAAGGTGACGAGCAGGTTTTCACCAAGTACCAACATGAGCATGGAGAACACGAACAGGTTGAGGTACAAAAAGAACTTGGAGAACTTTGGGTCGCCGTGCATATACCCAATGGCGTACAGGTGAATGAGCGAACCAATACCCGTGATGAACAGCGCCATGGTGATTGATAGAGGGTCTGCGAGCAACGCAACATCAATATTCAAAGCGCCAACAGGGATCCAGGAAAACAGTGTGACTACTTCGCGACGTTCTTCAGAACTACGTGAGAGCAGATCGAAGTACACGGAAACCGTGACAAGGAACGAGGCGATTGGCATTGCAGCCGCAAACCAACCCGAACGCGGTTCGCCAAGACGTCGACCGAACACCATGAGCACAAAAGCTCCAAACAACGGAAATGCGGGCAACAACCACAGTGCGCTAGTCATGGTTAGCCCTTCAATTCTGAAAGGTCGTCAACGTTGACACCTGAGCGTCGACGCATGATGGAAACAATGATGCCAAGCCCAACAACTACTTCTGCTGCGGCTACCACCATGACAAAAAAGACGATTGCTTGGCCATCAATATCGGACATCGCGCGGCCAACGGTAACGAACGTGAGGTTGACCGCATTGAGCATGAGCTCAATACACATGAACATGACGAGTGGGTTGCGACGAACAAGCACGCCAACTGCGCCAATTGAAAACAGCACCGCCGAAAGCACGAGGTACCACGTTGGTGTTGGAACAACGACTAACCCAATCATCACGCCATCCCCTTGCCAGTGCGGCGGCGAGCGAGGAGAACGGTTCCTACAACTGCAACGACCAACAGAACAGATGTGATTTCGAATGCAAAGACGTAGTCCGAGAAAATGGAATTAGCTAATTGCTGAATGTTTGCATCGGCGTTTTCACCCGCTACCGGATCAGCAATTCCTGCTCCACGAAGTCGCAGTGCATCAGACCCGCTCACAACTGCAGCAGTCAAGAGTCCGACCATTCCAAGCCCAACTACCCCTGCAATCCAGCGTTGACCGGTAAGTGGCTCAATTTGAAGATCTTCTGCTCTGTCAACACCAAGCAACATGATGACGAAGAGGAACAAAATAACGATTGCGCCTGCATACACAATGACTTGCACAGCGGCAAGGAACTCTGCGCTTTGAGAAACAAACTGAACGGCAACTCCGAACAACGTAAGCACAAGACTGAGTGCGGCATGCACCGGATGCTTGCGAAAGATCACACCCAACGCGCCAACGAGCACCATGATCGATGAGCAAACAAATACGAAGAGCTCCATTTAGTTGTCGCTCTTTTCAGGTGCGCGTACGCCATAACCGAGCTCACCACTCCAGCCCACAACGCCTTGAAATGATGCGTCCCCTGATGGTGCGGTTGCACGCATCCAAGCCGAAGTGTTCACATCTTCGCCTGGTCGCCAGTCTTCCCATGGCAAATGCTGTGGCTTGCCATCGTCGCCAACCAGTAATTCGGCTTTCGTATATATGGCATCCTGACGATTCGTGAACGAGAACTCAAACAGTTTCGACTCGGTAATTGCCTCAGTTGGGCATGCCTCTACGCAGAGGTCGCAGTGAATGCAACGGAGGTAGTTGATTTCGTAGATCCAACCAAACCGTTCGCCGGGTGACGTTGGGTTCTCTGGATTGTTGTCTGCTCCACGAACGTGAATGCACTTTGCAGGGCAAACCGCAGCACAGAGTTCGCACCCGATGCACTTTTCCATGCCGTCTTCATAACGATTCAGTACATGGCGACCATGCAAACGTTCTGGCTTTGGAATCTTTTCGTCCATTACCTCGGCGCGCTTGCTTACTTCGCCATTCTTCGACTTCTTGAGCGCACGACGACGTACACGACC
>JBEGVD010000125.1:0-8216 GCA_041178585.1 Actinomycetota bacterium | reverse complement strand
CGCCGCTCGTGTCGCTCACCGCGACCGAACAGCGCCATACAAATTAGGAAGCGGCTGGCTTATCGCCGGCAGCAGGAGCACCGGCTGCCGGAGCTTCACCAGCAGCGGCTTCACCAGCAGCAGCAGCGGCTGGCTTGTCAACTTGTGTGCTCGTTACCAACACGGTGACTACTACTAAGTCTGGGTCGGACACTGCGGTCACGCCCTTTGGCAATGTGATGTCTTCCATGCGGATGATGGAGTTCATGTTCATGTTGGTGACGTCGATCAAAATTTCGTTTGGAATGTTGTTTGCTGCTGCACGAATTTCTACGCGGTCAACTGCAGGGTCAACGAGTCCGCCTTCTTGAACAACTGCTTTTGCTGTACCAGTGAGGTGAATTGGAACCGCCATGACGATTTCCTTCGAGAGGTCAATCTGCATGAAGTCAACATGGCTTACGTTGCGCTTCACTGGGTCGCGCTGCATGTCCTTCACAATTGCTGGGTATTTCTTGTCAGCAACTTGCAATTCAAGAATGGTGTTGGTGCCCGCAGGGCCCGACAATGCGATACGCAATTCGCGACGCTCAACAGTGATTGCCACTGGTTGCATGCCTGCTCCGTAGATGACCGCAGGAATGTGGTCGGCCCCGCGCAAACGACGAGCCTCTGGGCTACCGGTCGTGCGGCCAACGTTGGTCTTCAGTGTGGTGGTCATGTTCGAAACTCCGTACTTACGTGGTGAAAATCAGCAGATACAACGGCTGGTCAGTGTACAGCCGCCCAGGGCCATTGCGAAGTGGGCGTTATGACTGGTTTTCGCCGTCAAACAGGTCGCTGACGCTGGTTTCGTCAAACACCGCAGACAGGGCATCGGCAAGGATTTTGGCCACGGAAAGCACCTCGATCTTGGCGATTCGCTTTTCCTCTGGAAGAGGCAAGGTGTTGGTCAGCACCACGCGTGTGATTGGCGAGTTTTCCAGGCGCTCAATAGCTGGGCCGGAAAGCACGCCGTGCGTGGCCATGGCCCACACTTCTTTTGCCCCACGGTTCATCAGCAACTCAGCAGCACTCACGATGGTTCCGCCAGTGTCGATCATGTCGTCGGTCAGGATGCACAATCGACCTTCAACTTCACCGATGACTTCTTTGGCAACTGCAACGTTGGCAGTGTTCTTCGGACGACGCTTGTTGATGAATGCAACGTCTGCGTTCATGTCGGCAAGGTGCTGCGCAAAACGTTCTGCGACTTTTACGCGACCCGCGTCTGGCGAAACGATTACCACTCCGTCGCGCGCATTTGAGCGCACGTACTTTTCAAGAACGGGAATTGCAGTGAGGTGATCGACAGGGCCTTCAAAGAATCCTTGAATCTGTCCGCTGTGCAAGTCGATGGACACCATGCGCTTTGAACCTGCAGCCTTGAACATGTCGGCAATGAGGCGCGCAGTAATTGGCTCGCGGCCTTCTGCTTTGCGGTCTTGGCGGGCGTACCCGTAAAACGGGCACACTGCGGTAACACGCTTTGCCGATGCGCGATACGCAGCATCGATCATGATCAGTTGTTCCATAATGGAGTCGTTCACGCTTCGACCTTCATGTCCGCAATGCGTTTGCATAATGAACACATCGCCACCGCGAACAGATTCACCAAAACGTGGGCGTAGTTCACCGTTTGCGAATTCAACAATGTTTGCTTCGCCCAGTTGAACATCGAGATGCTGTGCAACTTCTTCGGCGAGTGTTGGGTGAGTGCGACCCGTGTACAACGCCATTCGTTTCGTGGTGACCTTGTCAATTGTCTTATTCACGAGGCCCCCTCAAGAAATACGTCGGCGTTTTTCATGTGCCAGCATAGATCGGTAGGCCAATTCGGCTTTATTCCGAATAACTTCACGAGTTCCGGGGAGAGGACTCGAACCCCTATAAACGGGACCAAAACCCGTTGTCCTGCCATTGAACGACCCCGGAGAGACGGCTACACGGTACTCAATTCCGCAGCCGTTTGCTTATTTGGTCACTAATCCCGCTAGCGTGTCGTCCGCTATGGGTTCACTTGTAAAACGTCGTCGTAAGCGGATGCGCAAAAAGAAGCACAAGAAGATGCTTCGTCGCACCCGCCACCAGCGCCGCAAGTAACCCAGTTTTCACCCCTCGCCTTTGCAGTTACGAAGAGCGAGTGTGGGTGACAACGACGGTTGCTTCGCTTAACGCTTCATGAATGCGTGGATGCGCACCGTCTAACCACCAAGTTGCTCCGCTACCTGCCAGCACTGGCATTTGTCCACATGCCTCGCGAATGCGGTCGCGCCACTGTGCAAGTCGAGGTTCTACAGCAATTGCCGCAGGCTCTAAATCATTTGGCCCTTCGTGCTTAGCATGAAGTGAATCGAATGCTTTGTAGACAGCTGGAGTAGAAACACTAAACGGTGGCACCACGAGTGTGATCTCGCGTTCGACGAATGGCAGGGGCTCAAGAATTTCTCCAATTCCCGTTACTCGTGCTCGACCTCCGTGCATACAAAACGGAATGTCTGCACCAAGTCGCGATGCGGCAACGTAATCGGAAAATCCGGCCCAGCGCAGCACTGCTGCTGCATCTGAAGATCCACCACCGAGTCCGCCGCCATGGGGAATGTTCTTTTCAATATGAACATGTGCGGTTTTCCCACAGAGTTGCAAGGCGCGAGTCACAAGATTGTTGTCATCGGTTGGAACACCGCCCGCAAATGGTCCGCTTACCGACATTGCCGATTCGCCTTCGGTGATGGTGAGCACATCATGCAATTCAAGCGACACCATTTCGGCGTCAATGAGATGAAAACCATCTTCGCGCACGCCAGTGACCCGCAGTGACAGTGTGAGTTTCGCGGGAGCAATGATGTGAGTCATGTCAGGCTTCCTGAGTGGCGACACACAGTCTGCCCCAAGCAGCAACATCCAGTTCCTCGGCGCGCGACTCTGGTGAAACACCAGCAGCAGCAAATTGTGCTGGAGTAACCATGTTGGAGAGGCAGCGACGCAACATTTTGCGGCGTTGACCAAAACCTGTGCGCACCAGTGCAAAGAGTTTCTGCGGGTCGACGTTTTCAACAGCTGGTGTTGGTCTGCGGCGAATGTCCACCATTGCCGACGACACATTTGGTTTCGGAAGAAACACTGTTGCTGGAACATCGGCGGCAATAAATGCTTCTGCCCAGTACGCAATTTTTACGCTGACTGCTCCGTATGCAGGAGTGCGTGGTTTGGCAACGAATCGTTCGGCGACTTCCTTTTGCACCATCACCAATAAGTGATCAACGGCAGGTGCGTAATCGAGCAAGTCGGCAACAAGTGGAGTAGCAACGTTGTATGGCAAGTTGGCAATGACGTGCCAATTGGGCGAAAGTGCAACGAGTGGTCTCCAGTCCAAATGCATTGCATCTACGTGCAATACATTAACGTTTGGAATGTCTTTCACTACTTCGCGCAACACCTCTACAACCCCGTTGTCAATTTCAACTGCGACAATGGTGGCTCCAGTTTCGGCAAGAGCAAGCGTGAGTGAACCAAGACCGGCGCCAATTTCAAGGACGAAATCGTTTGGTCCAACGTTCGCGAGGCGCGCAATTTTGCGCACAGTGTTTGGATCAACAAGAAAGTTTTGACCAAATGCTCGTCGCGGTGCAAGACCGTGCTTGGTAAGCAGGTGCGAAATGTCGTTGTGAGTGTGCGTCACCAGGTGATCTTTACGGGAATTGGTGCATCAATGAGGTCGGCTAACTGCGTGAAATGTGTGGAATTCAACTGCACCGTGACGCCCGCAGGAACGCTTACGCCAAATGCACTGGTGCACTTAATGGTGCGACCATTGTTCATGTTGGTGACAGTGAGTTGAACGCCAACTGGTGTCATTGCGGAAAAGCACACTGGGTTTGATGAGTATCCAAGTGCAGTAAACGTGGCTCGGCCCGTAATTGAGTTAGGGCTTGTTGCTGGGTAAGCGACTGCAGCAGATCCCGATGGGGCAATTGGCGGTGGCCCGCCGAGAATGACTGATTCTGGAACTTCTTCTTCAACTACAGGTGGGACAGTGGTGGTTGTAGTTGTGGTTGTGGACGACCCTCCACCGGCCGCAACAGAAAACAAGGTGAGTGCGAACAACGTCAGAACAGAGAGTGCTCCAATTCGCCGACGCTCGTAAACCGAAAGAACCACTGTCTAAACGCTACGGAGCAATGCCGGGAAACGCAAGGCTTGCATTTTGCGTGGTGTGTTGTGCAAACTGCGCAACGGGTTGGCCGCGAAGGTCGGCAATGAATGTGCCAACAATTGGAACGAGCGCTGGTTGGTTTGGTTTTCCGCGATGAGGAATTGGTGAAAGGAATGGCGCATCGGTTTCGAGCAACACGTGATCAATTGGGCACCACTGTGCTGCGCGTCGAACGTCTTCTGCCGATTTAAATGTAACGATTCCGCTGAACGACACATATGCGCCACGCTCTACACACGAGCGCGCTTCTGCTTCGTCGCCAGTGAAGCAATGGAAAATGGTTCGTGCAGGCACGCCTTCAGCATCGAGCACATCAAATGTGTCCTGCCAGGCATTGCGTGTGTGAATAACAAGCGGGAGGTCGAGCTGATTTGCCAACTGGATTTGTGCTGCAAAGACCTCGCGTTGCACGTTTCGGTCGGAGTGGTCGTAGTAGTAATCGAGTCCGCATTCACCAATTCCCACAATTTTCTTCGAGCCAAGAAACGGCGTAACGGTGTCGACTCCATTTTTTGCATCGTGTGGGTGCAGTCCAACGGTTGCCCAAACGTTTTCATGCTGAGCGGCAATAGCGATTGCTTGTTGCGTAGTTTCGGCGTCGGTGCCGATCACGATCATCTTGCTCACTCCAGCTTCGCGAGCAGCGGCAATTGCATTTACTTGTCCACCGGGGATGTTGTCTTCGTATACATGGCAATGAGTGTCGATCCACTCAAGTGTTGTACTCATACGGAGAGACGAGGGAAGAGCGGCTGACCCTTCACCACTGTTGTGCCACCTTTGTACTGACCCCATTTGGTGTCTGCATGAATGCGCAAGTCGGTGATGTTGCCGGTGAGGCCAATGCGATTCCAGATTTCTTGCGTGGTTGTAGGCAATGCAGGGTTCGCGAGAATCGTGACAATGCGCAGCGCTTCAAGCGCGTCGCCCATGACGGCGTTTACTGCGTCACCTGGTTCCATCTTCCACGGTTCATTGTCTTCAAGGTAGGAGTTCGTTGCACCAATGAGTTTCCATGTGGCTTCAAGTGCCTTGCTTGGTTGCACTGCCGCCCATGCTTGCGAGGTTTCCGCAACCGCTGTGGCCGCAATTGCAGCAAGTGGACTGTTTGCTGACGATGCAGGGCCAACTCCGCCACACTTCTTTTCGACAACAGTTGCAACTCGCGCTGCCAAGTTGCCAAGGTTGTTTGCAAGGTCGCTATTGAAGCGCTTAATCAATCCTTCGTCGCTGAAGTCGCCATCGTTGCCATATGTGGTTTCTGCCAACACGTAATAACGGAAGCCATCAACACCAACCACATCAATGAGGTCGAGCGGGTTCACCACATTGCCTGCAGTTTTGGCCATCTTTTCGCCATCAACGAGCAACCATCCACCGACAGCCCAACCCCTTGGTGGTTCAATGCCTGCGCTCATGAGCATTGCTGGCCAATACACGCAATGGAAGCGAATGATGTCTTTGCCAATGAAGTGATAGTCCACTGGCCAGTTTTCGGCGAATGTTTTGTCGTCAGTTCCGTAGCCAACTGCAGTGATGTAGTTGGCAAGGGCGTCAAACCATACGTATGCAACATGCGATGGATCCCACGGAAGGGGAATTCCCCAGGTAAGTGTCTTGCGGCTTACCGAGAAATCGTTTAGTCCGCCCTTAATGAAACCAATGACTTCATTCATGCGGAAGCCAGGGGTAATTGCGTTCGGATGATCTTCGTACCACTTCAGCAATCGATCCTCGAAACGTGACAGACGGAAGAAGTAGTTCTCTTCTTCAACAAATGTTGTTTCTTTTTTGTGGATCGGGCACATGCCTTCAATAAGTTCTTCTTCAACGAAGTATGCCTCGCATGCAACGCAGTATTGACCGCGGTACATGTCGACCTCAATATCGCCTGCGTCATAGCAAGCCTGCAGCAACTTCTTTACGCCTGCGGCATGCCGCGGTTCGGTGGTGCGAATGAAATCGTCGTGCGTAATGTTCAGACGGTCCCAAGCTTGAGCGAAAAGTGGGGCAATAGAGTCGGCAAATTCCTTTGGCGAAACTCCAGCAGCATCGGCTGCTTGCTGAATTTTCAGGCCGTGCTCGTCGGTGCCTGTAAGTAGGTGAACCTCTTCGCCAAGTAGGCGGTGCCAGCGCGAAACCGCGTCGGCCACGATGGTGGTGTACGCATGACCCAAGTGCGGCTTGGCGTTGACGTAATAAATAGGGGTCGTCGCACTGAACTTTGTCACGTATCCACACTAATAGTCTGACTGGGTGACTTTTGCCTTTGATTTAGCAACAGCGGTAACTGATAACGGCAATGGCGTGTACTCGGGTGCAGTGCATGACGGTTGGGATATTCGCGGAAACGCAAATGGTGGATATGTGATGGCACTACTTGCAAGTGCAATGCGTAGTGCTGCAAACAGGCCCGATTCAATTTCGATCACGCTGCATTACCTTGCTCCATTGCCACCAGGAGAGTTCGAAATTCACACTCAGGTAATTAAGCAAGGTCGCAGGTTCACCACGGTGAGTGCATCGATGATGTTCGGTGGTCGTGAAGCAGTGCGAGCCATTGGCGCGTTCAGCGAGGCTCCTTCTGTTGATGGTGCAATGCGACATAACGAAACACCGGTGTGCGACCTTCCTTCGTTTGAGGATTGCACGCGTCGAACTGCTGAGGGCGAAAACATTCCTCTAGCACTCATGAGCAAACTGGATATGCGCCTGCACCCAGACGACCGCGGTTTCGCAATTGGTAAGCCCAATGGCATTCCACGCATACGTGGATGGTTCGCATTTGCCGATGGTCGCCCTAACGACACGTTGTCTATGTTGCTCGCGGCCGATGCGTTTCCGCCACCTGTGTTCAACTTGCTTGCAGTTCCAGGTTGGGTGCCAACGGTGGAGTTCACCGTGCACATTCGTGCAGTGCCAGCACCAGGTCCGTTGCGTTGTGAATTCAACACCAAAGAAATTCAGGGTGGAATGTTTGAAGAAGACGGAATTATGTGGGACGAAAACGGAGTGCTCGTCGCGCAGTCGCGACAGATTGGGTTAATTCCACTCTGATCGTTATTTGATCATGAGCGCAAGTTCGTACACCTTGCGCTTTGGTGCACCAAATTTGGCGGCCACTCGTGCCGCTGCGTCTTTCTTGCTTGCTCCGCTATTCAATTCATCGCGCAACGCTTGATTCAATTCATCGTCTGTCGGCGGTGCTGGTGGTTTCGCACCTTCAAGAATGAGTACGTATTCACCGCGCGGTTCTTCTGCTTTCGAATGCTTGTGCGCATCGTGCAATGTTCCGCGCCACATTTCTTCGTGCATCTTGGTGAGTTCGCGAGCAAGCACAACACGTCGCAACGATCCACATGCAACTTCAAGGTCTGCAAGTGTGCGCTCAAGTCGATGCGGTGCTTCGTACAACACCACGGTGCGTTGTTCGTCAACGAGTTGAGCAATGCGATCACTGCGTTCACCACCGCTGCGTGGCAAGAAACCTTCGAACACAAATCGTGATGTAGATAGTCCGCTCATCACTAGCGCCATGGTGAGTGCCGATGGCCCGGGAATTGACGACACGGTGATGCCGGCAAGTACTGCGGCTTTCACTAATCGTTCGCCTGGGTCGCTAATGCCGGGAGTTCCAGCATCGCTGACCAGCGCAACTTCAGTTCCACTCAGCAGTTTGCCAACTACTTCATCGCAAGCATCAAATTCGGTGTGCTCGTTAATGACGATGTATTTTTTGCCCGAAATACCAAGGTGTTGCAACAGCATTCCCGTGCGGCGGGTGTCCTCACAGCACACCACGTCGGCTGCTTGCAGTGCTTCTACTGCGCGAGGAGAAATATCGCTCAGGTTGCCAATTGGTGTTGCCACCAATGTGAGAGTTCCCGAAGTCATGTGTTTCTCACTTCAATCACATCGCCAACCTTAAGGTTCCAGCGCTCAAATGAACCGGCACCGGCTTCAACAACAGTCTTGCAACGGC
>JBEGVD010000124.1:0-10547 GCA_041178585.1 Actinomycetota bacterium | reverse complement strand
TGTGCAGACATGTTGCTCGAAGTCGAATCAGCAAAGTCGGCTGCTTACTACGGCATGTGGTGTGCAGCAGAAATGAACGACGAACTTGCTTCGGTCGCTTCACTTGCGAAGGCCTATTGCTCAGAGGCGTATTTCCACGCTGCTGCTGAGAACATTCAGATCCATGGCGGTATCGGCTTTACCTGGGAACACCCGGCACACTTGTACTTCAAGCGTGCAAAGTCGAGCGAGTTGTTGTTCGGTGATCCTTCGTATCACCGTGAACTTCTTGCACAGCGCATTGGCATCTAAGTGAGCAACGCAGCATGTCTGCGATAACACTTCTCTTTGCAACACTCTCTGCAGTTTCAACGTTTGTCATTGCTGCGGTTGTAATTGGTCGCGAAGCCCATCGTTTAGATGGTGTTGCTCCGCGCGCGGTGTACGACCCAGATGAGGCAACTCGGTACGTGGCTGACCACTTGCCTGCAGGCACTCAGTCGCGCTTGACCTTTGACGAACTTCGCAAGTTGCTGGTTTTGCACATGAGGTGGATGCATGACAAAGGCCTGCAGCCTGCGGACGTTATTGATCGTAAGCAAGACATTGATTCCACGCTTGTTGTCGGAGAGGAAACGCTTACGGCGTACCTGATTGGTAAGGCCGAAGAGTCAAATATTGATGTGCTCGATGACGTCGATCTTGTGCACGTAGTACGCGCGCACCTCGATTATTTCGAAGCTATAGGTGCAGTTGGCCCTAGCGCGTCAACCAACGATCTCTGACCAAGCACGTTTTGCTTCCACACCGAGATGTAACGCTCAAGATGTGGGTTGAAATAGGGATCATCGTCTAATTTGTCGCGCCAGCGCTTGCCGATTGAAGCAACTTCGAATGGACGTAGTTTCGGAGAACGGGTTTTTGACTCAAAGTGATACAGCTGAGCGTGGGGAGTCCAGACGATTCGGTATCCGGCATCGCGCAGCTTTAATCCGAAATCAACGTCGTTGTAGTTAGATGGAAACAGCGTGCAGAGGCCACCCACTTCAAGGAATGCGCTGCGCTTAATGAGCACGCAAGCAGCAATGACACCTGAAACCTCACGCTGAACTCGCAGCATGTTTTGCGCACCAACATGCTGCGGCGAACGATGCCGGTACAGGTCGTAGGGGATCGGATTCAAAATGTGACCAGCACTTTGAATGAGGCCGTCTTCGTACAACAACATTGGCCCAGCCATTGCAACTTCTGGATCTTCAAGAAGGCCCATCAGCGTTTCAATGGCATCGGGCGAAATGAATTCTGTGTCGTCGTTCAGCAGCAAGATGTAGTCGCCGTCCGAGTTCACCACGCCGAGGTTTACTTTTTCGGCGAAGTTGAACTCTTGGTCGTACTCCACCACCTTGATCAAATTCGAGCCTGCATTGACAATCTCATTACGCGACTCTTGTGTGGTTTCATTGTCTAAAACCGCAACAATTTCCAGGTTTTTGTACGTACAGGTGTTGCGCAGAGAACGAATGGCATGCGCAGCCATGACGATGTTTTTTCCGCGAATATCTTGCACGGTTCCTCGTGTAGGCACAATGACGCTGATCTTTGGCTTGCGAGAGACATGTCGGTTAACTCGTACAACTGGAACATTTTCATCAATGCTGCACTCGGCATTAATTCCTGTTCGTGTGCAATGTTCGGTAACTGCGTCAAGGCTTGCGGTTGGTTCGATGCGGTCCTGCGTAGACAAGCACAGCACTTCGGCAATTCGGACGGCGTTCTTGCTGTGCTCGGAAAGGCGCAGTGATCGGTCGTGGCTGTGCAGTTTGGAAAGAAATGTTGCTCCTCCCGCAGAAGCGGCAACACGTGCTCGCACCGCTACTAACTCGCCAACGTAGTTGTGTGAACGAAGGCGCTCAGGCGACCAGCCAGGGCGGCGCACATTCGTAACTTCTTCGAACCGAGATGGTCTGCCGTGCGAAGAATCTCCGTAGATGAAATCGATACCTGGTTGCTCGGTTAGTTTCTGGTCGATTAACGCCAAGGCGTTTTGGGAGAGTTCGTCTCCTGCACGCAGAAACACCACAACAGCATGTTCGATAACCACGACGTCACTTCGTGCAATGACGATTGAACTTGTGCGCATCTTTCGAGTTCGCGTGACACGTTCATGATCAAGAGATGATTCGCTGATGATCCAATGGTTTGGAACAATGCTGCTTTCACGCAGCGAGTTAGCAGTCTTACGAAGTTGGCGTACCGAGCAATGTGCTCCGCTGGTCACAACAATGAACGAGTGTCTCAAGATGCTGCCTTCTTCACGGCGAAGCGAACCCAGCGTGGAGCATGGCGATAGGCGAAACGGACCGGACGCAACCAGCCTTGGTGTACCCAATCAATTTGCTGCGAAGCCTGGCTTTCGCGCGCAAAGGATTTGCTGAAGTGGTAGTCCTCCATCGAGGCATCCTTGCCGTACTTGGCAGCCACCCGCAGTTCTGCACGGGCACCAAATTCGGCATCTCGAGCGACAAGTTCTTCTAGTTTTGCGTTCACCGCAGGATCGTGTGACAACGCCATATACCTAAGCCTAATGATCGCGAAAAGTCCTAGATCATCATGTTCAGTTGACTGACAATTCGCTGTGCGAGCACGGTGTCGCCAGTAGATGTCCAATTCAACTCGGTGGATTGCTTTCTACCGGTTGCGAGAGCGGTAAACACGGTGCTATCCATCGCTATTTCACACAACAAATTAGCCGGGGCTGAAGTAACAATGTTTGCGCGTCCAGCAGATACCGAAATGTATATAGCGCGTTGCACCGCTCCTGAAATGGTGATTGAAACTGATTCGCCCTCAGGAGTGGCTGCGCGCTTTCCAACAACAATTGGCAATGTGCGGATCAGTCGATCAATGGTGTGTTCTGCGCACGGCCCGCCGTGATTCCCCGCAATGTTCAAAGCGCGTCGAATATCTTGATCGTGAATCCACAGGTCAAGAATTCGAATGTCGAGGAAATCTCCAAGAGTTCCAGGACCCGTTGGCATCATCATTGGCTTAGCGAAATACTCCGCATCTGCAGTTCGTAGTTGGTTTGCGCGCTCTGCTGCAGTTGCTTTCCATTCGGCAAACACTTCGCTTCCCAGTAGCGAACGTCGTGCATCAATTTCATGTTCGTTGTGTTCGCCGATTGGGTTCTTGATGTAGTCATACTTGGGTGATTTGTGAGTGGTTGGCGGTTTGCCAAGCAACATATTCTCAATACCAACGAGGTGCGAAATGTTGTCTTGCACACTCCAACCAGGACAATCCGTCGCTGTCTTCCATTGCTGCTCGGTAAGCGGTGCACACAATTCGGTCAATGAATCCATCGCTTGGATGGTTAGGGAAATTTTTTGATCAATGCTCATGTGCGCCTCACAGTGCTGGGTTTTGGACAGTCTTCCATTCGCGTGCTTTCAGGTACGGGTTGAAGACATTTCCAATGTATTCAAGGTCTGCTTGTGTCTTTGGTGTCTTGATTTCGTACAGGCCGGGGAAGTGTGCGTACGACACCGTCAGGTCCCACAGCTCGATCGCATCGCTTCCTTCTGGTGCTGGAACGACAACGGGACCAAATACTGCACGGCCAGTTGCAAACTTTAGAATAGGAACACCGAACCCTCCGAGTTCTTTAACAGCAAATTCATGATCGTTGCGCACATCGTCGTGTGTGCTTGCATCTGCCAACGCATCGCTCCAAGCATTCAGTGGCGCACCAATGTCTGCAAGCAACTGCAGTGCAGTTTCCTCTTCGTATGGTCGACGACCTTGAATGTGTAACGCGTTACCAATTGCTTCGTACCACTTGTCGCACAAATCCATGTCAATGCGACGTAGCCACGCGCCGACGCGCATAGGAGTCCAACCAAAGGAAACCTCGCGCTCCCATGGGTGTTTTTTGCCTTCAAGCCGGTTGGTCTCTTCGAGGCTGAAAAACTTCCAGTTGATGGTGACGCCGTTTTGAGCTCGCACATTGCGAACCCACAGTGATGTTTGATGGGCCCAAGGGCACATGGGGTCAAAGTAGAAGTCCACGGCTGAAACTGACTTCGGGTTGTGCTTCGAGGTCGTCATGGTCTCAGACTAGATTTAATTGCTATGAAACGTCCTAGTCGGTTTGAGCACACACGATTCCTTGGCGATAAGCGCACCCAATTGGTGTATGACCTAGACGAATGGACCGACGAAGATGTCGTGAATGAGATCTCGGAAAGTGGCGTGGGACTGTGCTTTGGCCCAGACACGCTCGCTGAAGCACGAAATCGCGGCTACACCTTGGCCGCACCTGGCGTTTCGCGTCGCCAACTTAAGCCACGCGCATAAGTTGTGAGCGCAACCGAAAGCGCTTCTCCAATGAATGGCTCGTTCCTTTCGGGCGGATTAAACCTTGCGCGTTATTTGGTGCAGCCATCTGGCAAGACCGGCGCATTGCCGGCGATGGTGCTGTGTCACGGATTTCCAAGCGGAGGAATTGACGCACGACATTCTGCTGGTACTTTTTCTGAACTGTGTGATCGCGTTGCCAATGAACTTGGTTGGACGGCAATGACGTTCACCTTTCGTGGGTGTGCAACCAGCGAAGGCGATTTTTCGATGCAAGGTTGGATTGACGACTTGCGCGCTGCAATTACGCACGTGGTTGCAGAGTCGTCGCCGAGCGGAATTTGGCTCGTGGGCAACAATACGGGTGGATCACTCGCATTGTGCGTTGCGGCCGATGACCCACGCGTGAACGGATGTGCATTGCTTGGTGCACGCGCCGACTTTGATGACTGGGCAGAACAGCCGCGTCGCTTTCTTGAACACTCGCGCGAAATTGGTGCAATTCGTCGCCCGAATTTCCCGCCTTCAGTTGAAGAGTGGGGTCGTGAGCTTCGGCGCTTTCGTCCCACCGATGCGGCACGTCGATTTGCTCCGCGACCATTGTTTTTAATGCACGGTCAAGATGACGACATTGTGCC
The DNA here is from genome assembly GCA_041178585.1 of Actinomycetota bacterium. GTDB lineage: Bacteria > Actinomycetota > Acidimicrobiia > Acidimicrobiales > Ilumatobacteraceae > UBA3006. The sequence goes on along the minus strand of JBEGVD010000124.1, from coordinate 5,574 downwards.
AACTGCAGACTCGCGAGTGTTGGCACAGGCTCATGGTGCAGCTGAATTGCAAATCATTCAAGGAGCTGGGCATCGGCTGCGTCACGATCCGCGTGCGATGGCTGTGTTGCTTGGCTGGCTTGATCGTCAGCGCACACTCGCAGCAATGTAGTTAGTTGTTCTCAGCCTTACTGTGCCAGTTCCACGCGCTCGAAATAATGTCGCGCAAATCGTGCGTTGCTTTCCAACCAAGTAATGCGCGAACCAAGGTTGGGTCGGCAAACACGGATGTTGGGTCGCCAGGGCGACGCTGCGTGATGACATGAGGAACTTTTCGGCCACTCACTTGCTCTGCGATATCAAGAACCTCAAGCACCGATGTTCCCTTGCCTGTGCCAACGTTGCACGCGAGGCTCTTTCCTCCCGTTGCTAAGTAGTCGAGAGCCTTGATATGTGCGTCGGCGAGGTCTTCAACATGGATGTAGTCGCGAATGCAGGTGCCATCTGGAGTTGGATAGTCATTGCCAAAAACATTGAGTGGACCGCTAAAGCCGAGGATGGCTTTCATTACCAGTGGAACCAAGTTCTGTGACATTGACCAGTCTTCGCCAATACTTGAATCTGAACTTGCGCCAGCAGCATTGAAATAGCGCAGGCTTACCGTGCGCATACCTATGGTCTCGCAACTCGACAGGAACCGCTCCATTACCGCTTTGGTTTCGGCGTACACGCTCTCTGGTTGCATAGGCAAGTCTTCGGTAACCGGAACTGTGCTCGGGTTTCCGTACACCGCTGCTGATGACGAAAACACCAAACGTTCGACTCCGTTGGCGAGCAAAGCGCGCACAAGGTTGATGGTTCCAGCGACGTTGTTGTTGTAATAGCGAAGTGGTTGCTCCATCGATTCGCCGACGGCTTTGTAAGCCGCAAAGTGAATAACTTCGTCAATGTTGTGCTTCTTACAGATCTTTTCAATCAGCTTTTCATCAGAGATGGTGCCCTCAAACAATGGGACGGAACCGATTCGGCTTTTTGTTCCTAGTTCAAGGGAGTCGAGCACCACGACTTCGCGTTGCTGTTGGGTCAACAGACGCACTGTGTGCGAACCGATATAACCGGCACCACCAGTAACAAGAACAGCCATGCACTAACCCTAACGACTATTGGTTAACGCTTCGGGCGGTCTTTTTTGTCGAGGTCGTTTGCGCGCTGCATTTGTTTGTAGGCACGCACTTTCAACAACGTTGCAGCCGAATAAATGTCGGCAACAGAACGGGGCTGGTTGTCGCTAAATTCACCAGCTTTGACTTTCCACCCCTTTGGTCGGATGCCGAAACGCTTGCCAAGTAATGCAATAAAAATTTCAGTTTTTTCTTCACCGTAGCCAGGAAGTTTTCGCAGTCGCGCACGAAGTTCTTCAGCATCTTCAACGTCTTTCCAAATATTTTCCGCCTTGCCTTTGTATTCAGCAGCGATGATGGTGCTCATGTCGTAGATACGTTTTGCCATGCTGGCAGGGAAGCGGTGAATCGCTGGCTTGGTGCAACACATAGTGACGAACTCATCTGCATCCATCGCGGCAATCTTCTTTGCATCGCAATGACCGATGCGTTGCTTAATGGTGTATGCACCAGTGAATGCCCATTCCATTGGAACTTGTTGGTCGAGCAACATGCCGATCATGAGTGCAAGACCGTTGTTGTGCAGCAGTTTGTCGGCATCGGGTTTGCCGGTGATGTAGAGCGGTTTTGGAGTTGCGCTTGCGGTAGCCATGGCTACCAGTATCGCCTATGCGTACAGTGCGCCGAGAGTTTCGGTCTGAATTCCATAACGTGAAATGGCATCGGCTACCACGGACTTGCTGATCTGCCCAGACAGCGCCAGTTCGTGCAACACGGTAATGACGACGTGTGGCATGTCTACTTCAAAGTGATCACGCAAAGCCTCGCGGGTATCGCTGCGGCCCATGCCGTCTGTGCCAAGCGGAGTAAATATGCGGTCGCCTACGTATCGCCCAATTTGTTCAGGAACTGAACGGACGAAATCGGTGACCGCAACGATTGGGCCGCTTGATTGGCTGAGCAATTGCGTAACGCGAGGAACGCGAGGGGTTTCGGTTGGGTGGAGTCTGTTCCATCGTTCTGTCAGTACCGCTTCTTCGCGCAGTGTTTTGTAAGACGTTGCTGACCACGGTTCGGCGCTTACATCGAAATGAGCGTGCAGTTCTTCGGCAGCTGCGCGTGCTGCTGCATGAGCAGAACCTGAAAACAGAATGGTTGCCTTGTGCTGCGCAGGCTTTGCTTCACTCCATTTGTACAGACCATTCATGATGTCTTGTTCAATGGTTGGAGATGAAGGCCGAACAGGCATTTGATAGTTCTCGTTGTACAACGTGAGGTAATAGAACACGTCTTCTGGCTTGTCGCCATACATGCGTTCAATTCCGTGTTGGATAATCGTTGCAACTTCGTAAGCAAACGATGGGTCGTACACCTGGCAGAACGGAATGGTTCCTGCAAGCACAAGGCTGTGTCCGTCTTGGTGCTGCAAACCTTCGCCCAGCAATGTGGTGCGACCAGCGGTTGCCCCCATGAGGAATCCACGAGCGCGCGAGTCGGCTGCTTGCCAAATGAGATCGCCAACGCGTTGGAAACCGAACATGGAGTAAAAGGTGTAGAACGGCACCATTGGTACACCGTGCACTGCGTAACTTGTGCCCGCCGCAATGAAGCTGGCCATGCTGCCTGCCTCGGTAATTCCTTCTTCAAGAATTTGTCCAGATGAAGATTCGGTGTAGCTCAGCAGCAGTTTGTGGTCAACAGGCTCATACTTTTGACCTTGTGATGCATAGATCTTGAGTTCGGGGAACAATGCATCCATACCGAAGGTTCGACCTTCGTCGGGGATGATGGGAACAACTCGTGAACCAAATGCTTTGTCGCGAGCAAGGTTGCGTAACAATCGGGTGAAGCCCATAGTGGTGCTAACCGCTTGTTCGCCACTGCCATTGTCGAATTCGGCAAAAGCCTGTGGGTCGGGAAGTGTGATTGGTTTGCGTACTGCGGTCGAGCGACGTGGAACCGAACCGCCCAACGTGCGGCGACGTTCCATCATGTATTGGTATTCAACGCTGTCGTGAGGCGGGCGATAGTACGGAGGTTCGTCGGCAAGCAGTGCGCTGTCGGGAATCTCATCTTCAAGGTGCAACGTGTCGCGAAGTGTTCGCAATTGCTCATCAGTCATCTTTTTGATTTGGTGAGTTGCATTGCGGCCTTCAATATCGTGACCGAGTGTCCAGCCCTTAACGGTTTTGCACAAGATTGCAGTTGGGCGACCAGAACCGAGATTTTCGGTAGCGGCTTTAAAGGCTGCGTACAACTTGCGGTAGTCGTGACCACCGCGAGGCAAGGTGCGCAACTGCTCGTCGGAAAGATGTGACACCATCTCGCGCAAGCGTGGGTCGGGGCCGAAGAAGTGTTCGCGAATGTAGTTGCCATCTTCCACGATGTAGCGCTGGAACGCGCCGTCCACCGTTGCGTTCATCTTGTTCAACAGCACACTGTCGTGGTCGTTGGCAAGAAGATCATCCCATTTAGAACCCCACACCACTTTGATGACGTTCCAGCCGGCGCCGCGGAACGTTGCTTCAAGTTCTTGAATGATTTTGCCGTTTCCACGCACCGGACCATCAAGTCGCTGCAAGTTGCAGTTCACCACAAATGTGAGATTGTCTAAGTGTTCGCGGGCTGCAAGCGAAATGGAACCGAGAGTTTCTGGTTCATCGCATTCGCCATCGCCAATGAAAGCCCAAACGCGACTCTGCGATGTGTCTTCGATCTGTCGGTTCTGCAGGTAGCGATTAAAGCGTGCCTGGTACAACGCAGTGATTGGTCCGAGACCCATGGACACTGTTGGGAATTCCCAAAACTCAGGCATCAGTCGTGGGTGTGGATAACTGGAAAGCCCTTTTCCTTCTCTGCCAATTTCGCGACGGAAGTGATCGAGATCGTTTTCGTCTAAGCGACCTTCGAGAAATGCGCGAGCATAAATTCCGGGTGCTGCGTGTCCTTGGAAATAAATGTGGTCGCCAGCAGTGCCGTGGTCTTTGCCGCGAAAGAAGTGGTTGAATCCAACTTCGTACAACGACGCCGACGATGCATAACTTGAAAGGTGGCCGCCGATTCCTTCTGCGCTTGAGTTTGCTCGCACCACCATGACCGCAGCATTCCAGCGGATGTATGCGCGAATGCGACGCTCGATATGTTCGTCACCGGGGAACCACGGCTCGTGTTCGCGAGCGATGCTGTTGACATATGGGGTAGAGACCGTTGCGGGGAAACTCACTTGTGCTTCGTGAGCACGTTCAAGCAATCGGGAAAGCAAATATCGGGCGCGATTCTTGCCGTGCGTTTCGACTACGGCGTCAAGTGAGTCAAGCCATTCTGCGGTTTCGGTTGGATCAGCATCTGGCAACTGATGAACGGAACCATCGAAAATCATGTGGTCAGTATCGCAGACTTACCGATGGGTACCTGTTCGAGGTGCTCGCATCAGCAAGTATCTACCTGATGATTGTGATCTATACGGACGGTGCGTGCTCGGGAAACCCTGGTCCCGGTGGCTGGGCATGGGCGACTGCTCCCGCCGGCGAGCCAAGTGACACAGGTGGGGAAGCGCACACCACAAATCAGCGCATGGAAATCATGGCTGCCATGGAGGCGTTACGGGCACATGTGGACCACGAAGGCCCTATCGAAATTCGTTCGGATTCAACGTATGTCGTTCACTGCTTCCGCGATTCGTGGCATGTCGGTTGGAAAAAGCGAGGCTGGAAGAACTCACAGCGTCAACCTGTTGCAAACAGGGATTTGTGGGAACCGTTTATTGAAATGGTGCTCGCTCGCGGTGACGTCACCTTTACGTGGGTGAAGGCGCACAACGGAGAGCAAATGAATGAACTCGTTGATGCATTGGCCGTAGCGGCATCCACTGGTTACAAGACGAAATAACGAGGATCCCTCAGTTTCGCCACGGCCCATGTGGTTGCGTAGTCTTGGCCTATGGATCTCAATGGAACAAGCGCAATCGTTACAGGTGGAGCATCGGGAATTGGTGAGGCATGCGTTCGTTTGCTTGCCAAGCGTGGCGCCAAAGTCGTTATCGCTGACATTCAAGAAGAAAAAGGTCAGGCGTTAGCAAAAGAAGTTGGTGGAGCGTATTGCAAAGTTGACGTGACAAACACTCAAGACATCATCAATGCTGCAGAGATGGCCAAGTCGATGGGGCCAATTCGCGCGCTTGTCAACTCGGCTGGCATCGGTTGGGCACAACGTACCGTGGGCAAAGATGGCTCATACGAGTCGGCTGCCAACCTTGACGCATTCAAAAAAGTTGTAGCAATCAACTTGGTCGGCACGTTTGACTGCATTCGCATTATTGGCACTGCAATGAGCACAAACGAACCACTTGAAAACGGCGAGCGTGGTTCAATCTGCAACATGGCATCAGTCGCTGCATTCGACGGACAAATTGGCCAAGCCTCGTACTCGGCATCTAAGGGTGGAGTGGTAGGTATGACATTGCCGATCGCTCGTG
>JBEGVD010000123.1:0-6829 GCA_041178585.1 Actinomycetota bacterium | reverse complement strand
AGTGACATGGCCAGTCGATGATCGTGATGGGTGTTCACCGTGCCGCCATGAGGCTTCGAAGGGTGCACCGTCAGCCCATCAGCGAGTTCATCGACCTGCACTCCGAGTTCTCGAAGTTCGTGGGCAAGATCGCCAATGCGATCGCTTTCCTTCTTGCGAATGAAACCAACCCCCTTGATTGTGGTTGCAGTTTGCGCAAACGCCGCGACAACCGCAAGCGTTGGTACCAAGTCGGACATATCACGCATATCGATGGTCACGCCCTGCAATGGACGGTCTTGTGGTCGCGAGAGAACCACATCGTCACCAGCGATCTCAACTAAGCAACCCATGCGATCCAAAACATCGACAAATTTGGCGTCTCCCTGCAACGAAGAACGCCCGAGTCCCGACACCACCACTCGCCCACCAGCAATTGCTGCGCCGGCAAGTGGATAGGAGGCTGAAGATGCATCAGGCTCAACTTCGTACTGGGCACCAACATAATCACCTGTGGCATAACGAAAAACGTGTTCGCCATGCTCGATTGGTGTTACTCCAAAACTCTTCTGAACACCAATTGTCATGTCAAGATACGACTGTGACACCACTTCACCTTCGGTGACAATTGCAAGTCCGCGGGAAAGCTTTGGAGCAATGAGCATGAGCGCCGTAGTGAACTGGCTTGATGTTGTTGCAGCAATTCGAATGCGATCACTTTTCTGTTCACCACGTTTCACGGCAACCGGAAGAACGCCAGCTCCGTTTAGTGGTGAAACATTAAGCCCGATTTCACTCAGTGCCTGGTGCAATTCGTGCATCGGCCGTTTACGCAGCGCATCTTCGCCCGTGATGACCACTTCTCCAGCACGCAAGGCACTCACTGCGGTGAGAAACCGAGCGGTGGTTCCAGCCAGTCGAGCATCGACAACAATTGGCGACTCCTGTTCGAAATCGATACCCGACGCGAACACTGCCGCATTGCCATGCGTATCAATCTGTGCACCAAGCAACGTCAACCCTGTGAGCATGGAGACTGTGTCATCACCCGTTGGCAAGTTGCCAATGGAACTCTTTCCCGAGGCCAGCGCTGCGCACACGAGTGCTCGTGCCGCAACACTTTTCGAGCCAGGAACGCGAACCGTTGCATTGAGTTGTGCCCGTAGAGGCGCTACCGAATGAGGTTGACTTCCACTCATGTCAATTGCTGAATCGATGGTCGAAAGCCTCGCGCGATTAATCCACCCTTGAACACATCTTGGCTTGCACGATCAATGACCAAAACCAATATTCCTCGATCGCCTTCAACTGAGTGTGCAACTTCAAAGTTTGCAGTGTTCACACCCAACTCGGCGGCCAATGAGAAAATTTCTGCGGCCGCGCCAGCACGGTCTGGAATTGGAACGCGAACCTCAACTACGTCGAGCAAACTGCTGACGCGTCCTGGCAGATTTGCGCGCGCTACACGAGCAGTTTGCAAACGCTGTTTAAGTTCGTCGGTATTACCTTCATCCACAATTACTCGCATTGCCTGCAATCCACTGATCATCCCGTCGAGTGCGCCAACGATTGCCTCGCGATTCTCCTTGCAAACATCAAGCCAAATTGCAGGATGCCCTGAAGCCACACGCGTCATATCGCGAAAACCACCTGCAGCCAAGCGCAAAACCGCAACGTGCTCCTCAGCATGATCGTTTGCGAGCGACATCAACGTGGCTGCAGTGAGGTGAGGCAAATGGCTGACAATGGCAACTAGTTGGTCGTGACGCTCTGCGCTGAGCACGACGAATTCGGCACCGAGATCTTTTACAACTTGAGCAACATGTGCAAAGTTTGCGTCAGGAGTATTTTCAGATGGCGTCAATACCCACACCGCGCCTTCAAACAATGATGCATCTGCACCAGCAAGGCCAACGAGCTCGCTACCGGCCATAGGGTGGCCAGCGATGAAACGCGGGTCGGTGATCTCGCGAGCGATAGGTGCCTTCACCCCACCAACATCGGTGACAAGACCTTGAGTTGTTTCGAGAGCGCGCCTAACTTGACTGGCAACCGAAGAAACTGGAGTAGCAACAAATGACAACTCTGCATCGGCGTCAATACCCCGAGCGGCCACCAGCCCTAAACGCAGTGCTTCTTCTTCAGTATCGGGATGCACGTCATTTCCCGTGACATGCCAACCCCGCGCCGTGAGTGCCGCGGCAAGTGAACCGCCAATCAGCCCAAGCCCGAAAATGTTTGCTCGACGCTGTTTCACAGAGAAACATCGTAACCGAGCACTACTCGGTGACTGCCTCTATTAAGAGTTTGACTTCAGCCTGTGTGAGGTTGCGCCATTGCCCAGGAGCAAGTTTCTTGTCCATGATCGGGCCGATACGCGTACGAACCAGCCGAATTACTGGATAACCAACGGCATCACACATGCGTCGAATTTGGCGATTCTTTCCCTCATGAATAACCATTCTTAAGACGCCCTCTTGCAACCTGCTCACCTCTGCTGGTGCAGTAATTCCATCTTCCAGTTCGATACCACTACGCAAACGATGAATTGCCACATCACTGACATCAGCAGAAGAGATGTCAACTTGAACCAGATATTCCTTTTCAAGACCATACTTCGGGTGCGTGATGCGGTTCGTCAATTCTCCATCGTTGGTGATGAGCAGCAATCCCTCTGAATCACCGTCTAGACGACCAACTGGATATACGCGTGGTTCGACCGGAACGAGGTCAACAACGGTTTCTCTATCGTGAGTATCAATTGCCGTGCTGATGACATCAACTGGCTTGTTGAGCAAGTAGTAGACCAAGTCTGGTCGGACGCCAACTGGCGCTCCATCAATTTCGACAGTGTCCACATCGACATTGACACGACGGCCGAGAACTGCAACCTCGCCGTTAACCGTTACGCGACCTTCCGCGATAATTTCCTCACATGCCCTTCGGCTTCCCCACCCACGTTGAGCGAGAACTTTCTGTAAACGCTCGCCCTCGTCGATCATTGAGCAGGTGGTGCGATTCGCAAACCTTGTTCGAGTGCTTCAACCACTGCAGCATCAGGAACAAAATCGGCAATTGGTGGTAAAGCCGACAGCGAATCAATACCTAGACGCTCAAGAAATAGTGACGTAGTTCCGAACAAGACCGCTTGGCCTGGACCATCATCGCGCGATGTCTCAGTGATGTAACCACGAGCTTGCAATGTTCGCATTACTGCGTCTGGATCGACTCCTCGGATTGCAGCAACTTGTCCACGCGAAATTGGTTGCTTGTAGGCAATGATCGCCAGTGTCTCGAGTGCGGCAGATGAAATGCGCGCCTGCTGGCTATCGAGCACGAAACGCTCAACATAAGACGCCACATCGTGATGCGACTGGAATCGGTAGCCACCTGCAACCTTGACCAATTGGAAACCATGACCCGCTTCTTCATATGCAGCGGCAAGACGCTCGCACAGCCCATCAACAGAAGCGACTGAAATCTCAAGAAGTTGAGAAAGCAGAGTTGGGTCGACTGGTTCCATTGCAACCAGCAGGATTGCTTCCAATGCCCGAACGGATTCCGCTGAGATGTTTTCTTCGCTCATGAATTCCTCTGTGTCATCCTTCGTAGTCGTCAATTTGTAGTACGGCTTCAAAACCCGTGTCATCTCCTGCAGTCCATTGCACCTCAATGTCGCCAAAACGATCTGACTGTTCAAGCGTCACGCGACCTTGTTTGTACAACTCAAGAATTGCGAGGAACCGAACCACAACTTCGATGCGATCATGAATTGCTTCGGTGATCTGTCGAAATGTCACCTTGCCCAACTTTGGAAGGGTTTCTAACATTTCCATCAGCGCGTCAGCAACGCTTGCACGAATAGGTGCAACGTGGAACAGATCGATTGATGTAGGTGGTTTCGGTTGGGTTACGCGCAGATAGGCACGTTGCACACGCGCTGGCGTTACACCATCGAGCATGTCTGGAAGCAGCTCGGCGAAACGCTCGTCTGGTCCTGAGCGGCGTGGGAAACTCAGACTTGCTCGTTCTGTCAACTGACTAAAGACCGCAGCCACATCCTTGAATGTCTTGCAATCAAGTAGCCGCGCCAACAGCAGGTCGCGTTCTGACCACAGGGCCAGCTCTTCGTCCAAATCCATGTCTTCGCGACCAGGAAGCAGACGACGAGTTTTCAGTTCAACAAGCGTCGAAGCGATAAGCAAGAACTCTGTCGCAACATCGAGATCAAGCAATTGCATGCGCTGGATTTCTTCGAGATACGCCTCAACGATGCGAGTCAGCGAAACCTCATGGATGTCTACTTCTTCTTTCAAAATGAGGTGCAACAGAAGGTCAAATGGACCGTCATAAACCGGGGTCGCTACCTCATAAGCCATGGATAGAGATTAGTTCACTAGACCGAAATGTCCTGAGCCCGTATAGCCGCTTGCACTAGCGTTGCACCGTGGCTCGCGTTCTTTCTTGTATTCAGCCGACTGGTGATGTTCACCTAGGCAACTATTTAGGCGCTCTCCGCAACTGGGCCTCTAGGCAACATCACAACGACGTATTTCATGGCATTGTTGACCTGCATGCCCTCACCATCACCGACAAACCTGGCGTGCTCGGCAAGAACACCGTTGAACTTGCCGCAATGCTCTTTGCAGTCGGTCTAGACCCAGAAGTTGCAACAGTATTCGTTCAATCGCATGTCCCTGAGCATTCACAATTGGGCTGGATCATGGAATGCACGGTGAGTTTTGGCGAGTTAAGCAGAATGACACAGTTCAAGGACAAATCAGCCAAGCGCGAAGCCGATTTTGTCTCTGCCGGGCTCTTTACCTACCCAGCACTACAAGCCGCCGACATCTTGTTGTACGACGCGGCGGAAGTACCTGTAGGCGATGATCAGCGTCAACACATTGAAATCACCAGAGACATTGCTGTGCGTTTTAACCATCGCTTTGGAGATACCTTCGTATTGCCAAAAGCTGTCACACCTCCTGCAGGTGCGCGCGTCATGGACTTACTTGAGCCAACATCAAAAATGTCCAAGTCATCCGAAACAGATGCAGGTTGTGTCTACTTACTTGACGCACCTGCAACTATTGAGAAGAAGTTCAAGCGAGCCGTTACCGACTCTGAAAGTGATGTTCGCTACGACCGTGAAGCAAAGCCAGGGATTGCGAATCTGCTCGACATCTTGAGTGCAGTGACGGGAACTTCGCCCCAACAGCTTGCCGATCAGTACACGCAATATGGTGCGCTAAAGAGTGACTGTGGAGCCGCAGTTGCAGCCATGCTCGCACCAATTCAAGCGCGATACACAGAACTCATGAACGACAAGGCCGAACTCGGTCGTCTGTTGCGAATTGGTGCCGAGAAAGCAGGCGCTGTCGCCCAGGCAACTCTTGCTCGCGCGCACAGCGCGATTGGGTTCTACCCTCGTTAGGCATTGTCGGCTGAGCGAAACGCTGCGGCCACTTCTGCATTGCACGTTTGATCCAGCACTGCAATCACATCAACGTGTGATCCTGCGTGTCGAAGCATGGTGACGCCAATTTCTTCGTGCTGGTGATACAGCGCAAATCGCTTCGTTCGCGGCCCTACAACGGTGGCACTCACGCGCATCAGCGTTGACAGATTGCTCTGAATTTTTCCTATGTCATGCAACAGCACACCAGCTATATGTTCACGGGATGCTTCCGGAAGCAATACAGCAAATCTTTGTGCAACCTCAACGCTGTGACGACGGTCGGCAATGCTGAATTGATTCCACAACTTGAATTCACTTGCCGTGAGCGTTGAACGAACCATGTTCAGTTCGTCTTCCGTTACATCATCGCGTGACCATGAGGAAACGAACCGCTTCATAAGATGCGCCAGATGCTTCATGATTTCGCTCCCGAAAAGCCAATACGGGCTCGCGGATGAGACTCCTTGTACATGTCAAACAACACCTCATTGTCTACTCGCGTGTACACCTGGGTGGTACTTACCGATGCGTGACCGAGCAACTCCTGCACTATTCGCAAATCGGCACCATGGATCAACATGTGCGTTGCACACGAGTGACGTAGTACGTGGGGCGAAACCTCATCGCCCACTTCAGCAATGTGGGCATACTTTCGAACAATTCCCCACGCAGCTTGCCGACTGAGCCGAGTGCCGCGTGAACCAAGAAATACCGCGTCAGCATGATCGCGCTTCGCCCACTGATCTGGCATCAACATCGTTCGTCCGCCAGATCCAAGCCAGTCTTCCAAGGCCGCCTTTGCGTGACTGCCAAAGGGGACGATTCGTTCTTTCGAACCCTTGCCGAACAAGCGCACCAACTGAGACTCCATGTCCAGATCCGATAGCGAGAGTCCGCAAGCTTCTGAGATACGTGCTCCGGTTGCATACAGAAACTCGAGCAACGCACGATCCCGCAATGCACATGAATCTACGCCAGTAGCCGCAGCCAAAATTCGCGCGACCTCGTCTTCGCTGAGAGCTTTGGGAATACCGCTAGGCACTTTCACACCATCGACCCCAGAGGTTGGATTATCAGGCCGAAGTCGCTCTTCGACGAGATACCGGTGCATCATTCGCACAGCCGCATACATTCGGGCAACACTCTTTGCAGCCTTGCCCTCCGCGCGCAACGAGGCGATGAATTGCTCAATCACTGGAGACTGTGCAGTAAGCACATCGCAATCTTTCACTAGAAGAAATGCCTCATAACGAAGCAGATCTCGACGATACGCCTCAATGGTGCGCGGCGACCTTCCCTGCTCAATGGTCATCCAGGTGAGAAAACGCTCGCTGTATGTCAGCGACGACATTGACAACTCGTTATGCGCGGATTGTTGGCGCTGCAGATGGC
>JBEGVD010000122.1:0-3286 GCA_041178585.1 Actinomycetota bacterium | reverse complement strand
CCGGTCGTGTGCAGGCTCGTCCTGACGGCACCGTAAACACCAATCTGGCGACAGGTGAAGTTGAACTGACCGACTGCAAAGTGGTCGTTCTCAACTCTGCAGAAGCACCGCCATTTCCAATCGATGCTCGCGCCGATGATGTAGACGAAAATGTTCGCCTGAAGTATCGCTACCTTGACATCCGTCGCGAGCGCATGCAGCGCAACTTGCGTATTCGCGCAAAGGTCAACTCCGCAATTCGTCGCGCCATGGAGTCGCAGAGTTTTGTTGAGGTAGAAACTCCATTCCTCATGCCAAGCACTCCAGAGGGTGCGCGCGAATTCTTGGTTCCTTCGCGCAAAGAGCCGGGTTCGTTCTATGCATTGCCGCAGTCTCCTCAGTTGTGGAAGCAATTGCTGATGGTTGCTGGTATCGATCGCTATTACCAAATTGCTCGTTGCTTGCGCGACGAAGACTTGCGCGCTGATCGCCAATACGAATTCATGCAACTCGATGCCGAGATGAGTTTTGTCACAAAAGACGATGTGCTTGGTGCAATTAGCGAAGCTGTAATGGCCGCGGCTGAAGCCGTGTTGGGCGAGCGTCCACCGCAGATCGAGCAGATCACGTGGCTCGATGCAATGAATCGCTTCGGCCTCGATAAGCCCGACATGCGTTTTGGCATGGAACTTGTTGAACTCACCAGTGTGTTTGCTGGTACCGAGTTCAAAGCATTTGCGCAGGCTGAATCCATCAAGGGGTTGCGCGTAGATGCAGCAACGTATCCAGACGCCGCTGCTTTTGGCCGCAACAAACTTGATGCGTTGACCGACCGTGCGAAGCAAATTGGCGCAAAGGGCTTGGTGTGGATGAAGGTTGGTGAAGGTCTTGTACTCGACTCGCCAGTAGCCAAGTTCTTGTCAGATGCAGAGCGTGCATCGCTTGTTGCGGCAATGGGTGCACAACCTGGAGATCTTCTGCTGTTGGTTGCAGACACATGGTCAACAACGTGTGATGTGCTCGGCACCCTGCGCAACGACATCGGTCGTCCACCAGTGCACGAAGGTCCATATCGCTACGTGTGGGTCATTGACTTCCCACTGTTCGTTGGTATCAATGCCACAACTGGCAAGCCTCAACCGGGACACCACCCGTTTTGTCAGCCACACCCAGAAGACATTGAGCGACTCGAATCAGATCCAATGTCAGTTCGCGCGCTCGCGTACGACTTAGTGCTCAACGGATGGGAATTGGGCTCAGGTTCAATTCGAATTCATGAGCCTGAAATGCAGCGCCGAGTATTCCGCCAGTTGGGCATTTCAGATGAGGACGCCGATCGTCGTTTCGGATTCTTTTTGCAGCCGTTTAAGTACGGTGCACCACCGCACGGTGGCTTCGCTTTTGGTACCGACCGCCTGGTTGCCATTCTTGCTGGTGAAGAAAACATTCGCGAAGTCATTGCGTTCCCGAAGACTCAATCGGGTAGCGATCCAATGACGAATGCTCCTACAACGGTGAACCCTGCTCAGTTGGCTGAGTTGGGTATTCGACTGCTTCCGCCGCCGGCGAAGAGTTAGTGTCGCGTTCGGTGGGAAACGCCGAAGATCTATTTACAGCAGCGGTGAACGATCGCTTGCGTGGTCAAGCTCCTCTTGCTGCGCGCTTACGACCAAAGAGTCTCGATGAAATTGTTGGGCAACAACACTTAGTTGCCAAAGGTGCACCACTTCGCAAGCTCATTGAGGCCGATCGTCTGTCATCGGTCATCCTGTGGGGGCCACCAGGAACTGGAAAGACCACCCTTGCTGAAGTGGTTGCACTCACAACGAATCGCGCATTCGAACGACTTTCTGCGGTGACCTCTGGAGTCAAAGATGTCCGCGAAGCTATAGAACGTGCAACTGATCGACTTGGTCAACATGGCAAGTCAACGATTGTGTTCGTTGATGAGATCCATCGGTTCTCCACATCGCAGCAAGATGCGCTGTTGCCATCTGTTGAAAGCGGAATAATCACGCTCATCGGCGCAACAACCGAGAATCCGTATTTCGAAGTGAATGCACCGTTGCGTAGTCGCAGCACCTTGTTTCGGTTAGAGCCATTACAAACTGAAGACATTCGAGTGTTGCTCGTTCGTGGTTTAGAAGCAGAAGCGCTAAGTGCAACTGAAGACGCCATCGCCAAACTTATGCAACTCTCAGGTGGAGACGGTCGGCAAAGTTTGACAGCGCTTGAAGTTGCTTGTGCGCTCGCACGTCCGCAAGAAGTGACGCTTGATCACGTTGAAGCAGCGCTTGGAGTGAGCTCACTGCGTTACGGTCGCGATGATCACTACGACGTTGTTTCGGCCTTCATCAAAAGTATGCGCGGAAGCGATGTTGATGCTTCGGTGTTTTGGCTTGCACGCATGCTCGAAGCAGGCGATGATCCGCGCTTCATTGCTCGGCGAATGATCATCTTCGCATCTGAAGATATTGGAGTTGCCGATTCCCAGGCATTGGTGATTGCGGTTGCAGCGGCCCAAGCTGTTGATCATGTGGGGCTTCCTGAAGCGCAACTCAATCTTTCGCAGTGCGCCGTTTATCTGGCGCGGGCACCAAAGAGCAATAGTTCGGCACAAGCCATTTGGAACGCACGAGCCGATATCCGTAACGGGGTAGACGTTGAAGTTCCCGCACACCTGAGAGACGCGCATTACTCCGGCGCTCAAGAGATTGGGCATGGCGTGGGCTACCAATCGCCTCATAATGCTCAATTGCACGATGAAAAGGTGGAACAGGACTATTTACCTGCGCAAACTACAGGGCGGGCTGTTCCACAGATTCCGTACTATCGGCCGTCACAAAACGACCGGTAGGGCAAAGCCCATTGGCGTTGGAGGATTATCTCGATGATGAAGCGACTGTTTTGGTTTGTGCTCGGCGCGTTCGCCGGTGTCTTTGGGGTTCGCTATGCGAAGAATAAGGCGCGCGAAGCCGCAGAGCAGTTGACCCCTGCCCAGGTTGCGGCCGATGTTCTTGAAGGTGCTGTGAAGCTGGCGCAACAGGGCATGGAAATTGTGCGCAATTTGCGTAAGGACGAAGAAGTCATTCATTTCGAGTCCGAATCGGTAACGATTACACAAAATCAGAATTAGTCAATACCTATTGCCGAACTAGACTGTTGGCAAATGTCTGGTTCTCGCCCCCAAATTTCCTCTGCAAATGATTTGCGTGAGTCGTTCTCTGGCTACTTTGCTGACAAAGGGCATACGCGAGTTAAATCCGCCAGTCTCATTCCTCATGATCCAACCGTGCTGTTCACCGTT
>JBEGVD010000121.1:0-4670 GCA_041178585.1 Actinomycetota bacterium | reverse complement strand
CCACATTCACTTGCGCAACACCCCGCGAAATAGTGGGCATGGTGAAGGCGGGTGTTGGAGACGATCTACTACTTGCTAACGAAAGCCTTGATCTACTTCGGTTGCAAGAAATGGCAGCACTTCAAGACAAAGCGCTTATCACGGTGGCAATTGATTCTGACGAAACGTTGCAAGCTGCTCATACAGCCGGAATTCAACACGTGCTCATTGATGTGAATGTTGGACTTCCCCGCTGCGGCATTGCACCCGAACTCGCTGGCTCACTTGCCGAAAAAGCACAAGTGCTTGGCAAAACCGTTCGCGGAGTGATGGGTTACGAAGGCCACCTCATGATGGTTGCCGAAAATAGCGAACGTCTTTCCAAAGTTGAGGCATGCATGGCGTTACTTCGCGCAGCAGCAAATGATGTTGGTGGCGACATTATTTCTGCTGGTGGAACTGGAACATACAACTTGCATAGCAACACCGGTGTCACCGAAATTCAAGCAGGTTCGTATTCATTGATGGACACTCAGTACGCGCAACTCGGTTTGCCGTTTGCTCAAGCAGTATTTGTTGTCGGCACAGTTATTTCGTCAAACCAAAAGTGGGCAGTAATTGACGTTGGTCTGAAGTCACTTGGCATGGATCATGGCAATCCAACCATCGATGGCCACTCGGTATGGTTCTGCTCCGACGAACACACCACGTTCTCGCCAAATGAAGGCGCTCCACCAAAAGTTGGAACACGTATTCGCGTTACTCCAGCGCACGTTGACCCAACCGTTGCTCAACACGAAGCGGCATGGGTCGTAAACGGAGACGACATTGTTGACCGCTGGGCAATTGACTTACGCGGTTGGTAACTCGCGCTTCAGAATTTCCGAAAGTGCTCGAAAGGCTTTACCCCTGTGCGAGAGCTCATGTTTTTCACTTGCTGACATTTGCGCAAACGTTCGACCGTCTCCATCGCGCGCAATGAACAACGGGTCGTAACCAAAGCCTCGCTCACCAATTTCTGCCTCTGCGACACTTCCCTCGCACACACCTTCAGCAATGATTTCTCGCCCGTCGGGAAACCGCAGTAACGCAACCGTTCTGAACCTGCATGTTCGTGCTTTTCCTTCAAGTTCGCGCAACATTTTCGCTCGATTGTCAGCATCGGTTGCTTGTTCGCCTGCAAAGCGCGCAGTACGAACTCCAGGGGCACCGTTCAATGCGTCAACTTCCAACCCAGTGTCATCAGCCAATGCTGGTAGTCCAGTTGCTATGCAAACTGCGACGGCTTTCAGTCGCGCATTGCCAACGAGAGTGTCAGCGTCTTCGACTACATCGGCCAGATCTACTGGTCGTGGCTGTAAGTCAATTACCCCACCCATGAGATCAAAAATTTCAGCAACCTTGTGCGGGTTGGCAGATGCGCACACTCCGCGCAACATGATTACCTACCAAGTTGGCGTGGCGTTGGCGGCGTAGCAATGACTTCACGTTGCTTCGCGAAGATTTGCTCGAGTCCGCCGGCAGCAAGCCCAAGCAACGAATCCAATTCACTGCGTGAAAATGCTTTTCCTTCGGCTGTACCTTGCACCTCAACGTAAGTCGGCTCGCCACCGTTGATCGGCTGCAACATGACCACATTCATGTCCACTTCAGCTTTCGAATCCTCCTCGTATGGAAGGTCGAGCACGGGATTGCCATTGTGAATTCCAACGCTGATTGCTGCACACATTGAATGCAGCGGGTTTACCGTAAGCCCACCGTTTTGCTGAATGCGGGTAATCGCATCGTGCAACGCAACAAACGCTCCACAAATACTTGCGGTGCGCGTTCCTCCATCGGCCTGCAACACATCGCAGTCAATAAGTATCTGGCGTTCACCGAGTTGCTTCATGTCAATTGATGAACGCAACGCGCGACCAATCAGACGCTGAATTTCTACGGTGCGTCCAGACTGCTTGCCCTTTGCAGCCTCGCGACCAACACGCTCTGGCGACGAACCAGGAAGCATTGAATACTCCGCTGTCACCCAACCCTTGCCACTGCCCTTCATCCAACGCGGAACATCTTCGTCTAACGAAGCCGTGCACAACACTCGTGTTTTCCCAAACGACACGAGCACCGACCCAGCCGACATTTCAGTGAAGTCGCGTTGAAACGAAATTGGACGTAGTTCGTTGTGTTGTCTGCCATCAAAGCGTGTCATGTGTATTTCTCCTTGTTGTTAAGTCTTGTCGTTTGGCCATTGCTCAGCGCTATCAAGTTCCGGGCCAAGCAATCTGCGACCTAGTTGGGCAAACCATGCAATGTCACCTGACGACAGAAAGCGATGTGAACCAACTCCACTCGATGCTGCCATTCCCGATTCGGCCAGGGCATCACGCACCGCAAATGCTGTTTCATCTCCGCTGCTTACTAGCACTACTTTCGGTCCCATCACTTCGCTAATCACACGCGACAAGTACGGATAGTGCGTGCACCCAAGCAACAATGCATCAACTCCTGCATCGCGCACCGGCGCAAGCAAACGCTCTGCCAACACCGTCACTTCGTCGCCTGTGGTTTGATCGCGCTCCACAAATTCGACGAAACCTGGACACGCGGCTGAAGTTAAAGCCACATTTGCCTTGGTATCGCGAATTGCCTGCACGTATGCACCAGAGGAAATTGTTCCTACGGTGCCGATAACACCAACTTTTCCGTTCTTCGTCGCACCCACGAGCGCTCGCGCACCCGGTTCCACCACCCCAAGAACGGGCACGGGCAGTTCCTCTGCGAGCTCGTGAAGCGCCACCGACGCTGCAGTGTTGCATGCAATAACGACCAACTTTGCGTTGTAGTCACGAACCAAGCTCCACGCCAATTCTTTTGCATACTCGCGCACTTGCTCAGCGGGTTTGTTTCCGTACGGATACCTTCCCGTATCGCCGATGTACACCACATCTTCATGAGGAAGCAGGTCAATGACTGCACGTGCAACAGTGAGTCCGCCAAACCCCGAGTCGAACATGCCGATCGGGCCAACTGCGCTATTTCGCTTATTTGGCATCGGCTTCCACAATACGCCAGCGCAATAGTCTGACTTGGTGCTTCTTGCCACCGTGCTTGCGTTAACAGCTGCAGTGCTTCACGCATCGTGGAATTTGTTGGTGAAGCAAAGTGCCGATCGCCGACTGGCGCTGTGGGGGCAATTCACTATTGGCGGAATACTCAGCGCAATTGCACTCATCATTTGGGCGCTCGTTGGGTCTCTTCCTCACATTGCGTGGGAATGGGCGTTAGTGAGTGGCGCAACCCATGTTCCATACCTGATGCTTCTCTCGCGTGCATATGACCGTGGAGATTTCTCTATGTCGTACCCCATTGTTCGCGGTGCAGGTGCACTTGCTGCCGCGGCAGGCGGAGTGTTATTTCTGAACGACACGCTTTCACTCACCTCAACTATTGGGATCCTGCTCGCAGTACTCGGATTATTCGTTCTCGCAAAGAGCGGATCATGGCATGTTGTTGGCGCAGCACTTGCTGTTGCATCAACTATCGCGGTGTACTCAGTAGTAGATGGTCATGGCACGCGACAATCTCAACCTGTTGCCTACGCGCTTGCACTCAACATTGCGGCCGCAGTATTTGTCTCGTTGTATGCAAGCGTTCGCAGTCGCAAACAAATGATTCCAACCATGCGCGCTCATTGGAAAATCATGGGTGCTGCAGGAGTATTTTCTACAGTTGCCTACATGCTGGTGATGATCGCGTATCGCCACGCACCAGTTGGTTACGTTGCTTCGTTGCGCGAATCAAGCGTGGTTCTCGCAGCATTTGCTGGGTGGAAAATGCTCGACGAGGGCGACCATCGCCGACGCATTACCTCTGCAGTAATAGTGGTGGTAGGACTTGTCGTACTGGTAATTGGCGGTTAGCGCGCAATTAAAAATAGATGATCTTCTCGGCTGCGGCTTCCGCTACATCGAGATCGTCGGTGTAGGCACCAGTTGACAGGTACTTCCAACCACCATCGCACACAATGAACACGATGGTTCCTTCTTCAATTTCACTTGCGACTTTCAGTGCTCCCGCAAGTGAAGCGCCAGACGAAATGCCGGCGAAGATTCCGCATTCGCGCACCAAACGACGCGTCATTTCCAAACTTTCGCGCGGACGAACCACTCGTTTGCGATCTAGCAGGTCGACGCCATGCCAGTTTTCAAAAATTGGCGGAATGTAACCCTCATCAAGGTTGCGCAAACCTTCAACGCGCTCACCGAGCGGTGGCTCTACTGCAATCAATTTGATATCTGCATTTTGTTCTTTTAGGTAACGACCCACGCCCATGAGCGTTCCACTAGTACCAAGGCCCGCAACAAAATGAGTCACTTCTGGAACGTCACGCCAAATTTCTGGGCCAGTGGTCTTGTAATGCGCACTTGGGTTTGCATCGTTTTGGTACTGATGCATGAAACACCACTCGGGGTGTTCTGCGGACAACGCTTCAGCGCGACGCACTGCACCATTTGATCCTTCAGGACCAGGTGTCAAAATAATTTCAGCACCAAATACTTCAAGCATTTGGCGTCGTTCAATCGAAACACTTTCCGGCATCAAGATGGTGATCGGATTGCCTTTCACTGCTGCAATCGCAGCAAGCGCAATTCCAGTGTTGCCAGACGATGGCTCCATGATGCGCTGACCAGGCAGCA
>JBEGVD010000120.1:0-3725 GCA_041178585.1 Actinomycetota bacterium | reverse complement strand
CATTCGTGAAGGGCAACATTTGCCAGCCTGGTGACGTAGATTCTGCAATGCGCGGACACGACGCGGTTGTGCACTTTGCCGCTGAGAGCCACGTAGACCGTTCCATAGAGGGCAGCGAAGATTTCATTCTCACCAACTGCTTTGGCACCAACGTGATCATGGACGCCGCGAGGCGTTTAGAAATGCAGCGCGTGGTGCACATTGGTACCGACGAGGTGTACGGCTCGGTTGTAGTTGGCTCATCAAAGGAAACCGATGGTCTTGAACCGCGCTCGCCATATTCGGCAAGCAAAGCGGGAAGCGACCTCATTGCGCTGTCATATCACGCAACACATGGTTTGCCAGTAACTGTTACGCGTTGCACCAATAACTTTGGGCCGTATCAGTACCCAGAAAAAGCAATTCCGTTATTCACCACCAACCTGCTCGACGGTAAGCAGATTCCGTTGTACGGCGATGGGCTGAACGAGCGCGACTGGTTGTACGTAGACGACCATTGCACCGGTGTGCACTTGGTATTGGAAAAAGGCAATGTTGGCGAGATCTACAACATTGGTGCTGGCAATGAAACGGCAAACCGCGTGTTGGTGGACAAGCTGCTCGCACTGCACGGTAAAGACGAATCAAGCGTGCAATACGTTGAAGACCGTAAGGGTCACGACCGCAGATATTCGGTAGATATTGCCAAGATCACCAAGTTGGGTTGGAAGCGTGAGCGTTCACTTGACGAAGCACTTGAAGCGACAGTGAAGTGGTACCGCGATAACCGTTGGTGGTGGGAGCCACTCAAGGGTAAAAAGTAATGAAACTGTTTGTCACCGGAGCAGGTGGACAACTTGGTCATGAACTTATCGAAGCAATTCGAATTGCAGGGCACGAAGCAATTGCTACCACGCACGCGCAACTTGACATCACCGATGAAGAAGCGGTGCGCATTGCTATTGGCTCAGCAAAACCCGATGTTGTAATTCACGCAGCAGCGTGGACCGCGGTTGATGCATGCGAAGGCGATGTTGCTAAGGCCATGTTGGTTAATGGAACAGCGTCGCAGTATGTCGCCGATGCAGCACACGAAGTAGGTGCGCGAGTGGTGTACATCAGCACCGACTACGTGTTTGATGGCAGAAAGACAACGCCATACAACGAAGATGACGCACCTAACCCGCAAAGCAGTTATGGCGCATCGAAACTTGCCGGTGAGCGCGCGATGGACAGCAACGACGCAATCGTGCGCATTTCGTGGGTGTGTGGTTTTCATGGCGCCAACATGGTGAAGACGATTTTAAAACTTGGCGCGACCATGCCAGAACTGAAGTTTGTGGATGACCAAATTGGTAACCCAACATTTGCCGACGATGCGGCGCGCGCGATTGTAGATATTGCAACGAGCGGACTTGGTGGCGTTTGGCATGTGACGAACGAGGGTGTGGTGAGTTGGTACGAATTTGCGCGTGAGGTGCTCCTAACTGCAGGTATGGATGCAACAAAAGTGAAACCAATTTCCACACGTGACTTGCAACCACCACGTCCTGCGCAACGACCCGCGAACTCTGTGTTGCATAACGGTCGGATGATTGCAGAAGGCTTTGCACTGTTGCCCGATTTCCGCGAGCCGCTTGCACGTTTGGTGCGACGCCTGCAGGCTGAAACAGGCGAGTAAGGTTGACATATGAATGACCTCACACTGATCGCCGAACTTGAGCCAGTTGCAGCGAAATTGCTCGAGCGTCACATGGGTGTTGCCAAAGAATGGTTTCCGCACGAAATGGTGCCGTACAGCCGTGGCAAAGATTTCGATCCGAATCACCAATGGGTACCGGAAGACGCAGACTTTGGCGATGCCGGTAGCGACATTGATGAAGCGGTTCGTGGTGCGTTGTATTTGAACCTGCTCACCGAAGACAACTTGCCGTACTACTTCCGCGATATCGATCGCTTGTTTGGTAGCGACACTGCTTTCGGCGAATGGGCTCGCAACTGGACAGCAGAAGAAGGTCGTCACAGCATTGTGATGCGCGATTACTTCACAGTGACTCGCGCAGTTGACCCTGTGCAACTCGAGCGCGCTCGCATGATTCAGGTTCGCTCAGGACAAGTACCAGCTCCTCACGATGCATTTGAAGCGTTGTCGTACGTGAGTATGCAAGAACTTGCAACTCGTGTTTCACATCGCAACACCGGCAAGTTCATGACCGACCCAATTGGCACCGACATCATGTCGCGCGTCGGCAATGACGAGAACCTGCACTATTTGTTTTATCGCGACCTCACTGCTGCAGCGTTTGAAGTTGATCCGTCGGCAACAGTGATTGGTCTCGACCGTGCGGTCAGCACGTTTGCAATGCCTGGTCTTGGAATTCCCGACTTTGATCGCATTTCTAAAGCGGTTGCCAAAGTTGGCATTTACGATTTACTCATTCACCACGACCAGATTCTTGAACCCTGCATTAGGCGACACTGGAAGTTGGAAGAAGTGACTGGCCTGAGTGATGAGGCTGAGCGTGCCCGCGAGAACATCTTTAAGCAGATGGCTCGCACGCAAAAAGTGGGCAAGCGCCTTGCGGGGAACCGCGTAGACGCCTAATACAGCCACTTACCTCAACTTCACTTGACTCGGTCGCTAATCACTGGTGGACTATACGCATGGCTAATGCAACCTTCACCAGCATGGATGTGTCGACAAAAGAAGAGTGGCTCAACATTGGAGCAGAAACGGCGAAGAATCAACCGCGTGTAGCCGAGGGCATTCTCAACATGTTGCGCGGAATGCACACCATTGTTGATGGTTTTGTCACTGACCAGTTGACACATGCGCTTCAGACGGCAACTCGTGCTGAACGAGCAGGCGCAGATGACGAGGTAGTCGTTGCGTCATTGTGTCATGACATTGGAAAAGCCATTAGCGTGCCGAATCATCCGGCGATTGCTGCAGCGATCTTGAAGCCGTACGTCCGTCCCGAAGTGCATTTCATGATTGAGGCTCATCAAGATTTTCAGGGCAAGCATTATTACGGTCACTTCGGTATGAACCCCGATGCCCGCAAAAAGCACGAAGGTAACCCTGCGTACGACTTGGCTGCACAGTTTGCCGATGAGTGGGATCAGAAAGCGTTTGATCCGAACTACGACACACTGCCGCTTGAGCACTTTGAAGACCGAGTGCGTGCGGTGTTTGCAAAAGCCAAATTTGTTGCGGCCGACTAAATGACGCGCAGCAATTCGCTGCCGATGTACGACTTTCCTGAAGTACGAGCGTCGACGAAGGCGATACTTGACGCAATCAGTCATGCGTTTACAAATTTGGCGGATGCATCGCAAACTGAATTTCCTGAAATTTCAAGTCATGCTGACTTAATACAGTTGTGGAGAGACGAGAGAACTCTGTTTAGCCAGTCGTGTGGGTTGCCATACGTGGAAAGCCTGAACGACTGCGTCGACATCGTTGCGACATTGAAGTGGACGGGTATTAGTGATGAGCGTGGCTGGTATCGAACAGTGATTGTCGCACGAGAAGAACTGCGCGTCGCATCGCTAAATGAAGTTGGCGGATTGCAGCCCGTTGTAACAAACACGCAAAGTCTGAGTGGTTGGTGCAGCCTCGGTGTTGCGCTGAGTGAAGCAACAATGGATCCACAGTTTGTTAAGCCCTATGTTGAAAGCGGCGGGCATGCAAAGAGTTTGCAGATGTTGCAAGACAAGGAAGCTGATTTTGCCTCTATCGACCC
>JBEGVD010000119.1:0-30001 GCA_041178585.1 Actinomycetota bacterium | reverse complement strand
AATTCTTGATGCCGGAGCAAAGACAGGCGACACCATAAAAGTTGAAGCCGAATTCGATCTAGATGGCGTAGAAATTCTTTCGTTGGTGAAGACAAAAGAAAAAGCAGTTCGTGGAAACCTCCTGCAAATTATTGGTTCTGAAAAAGATTTTCAACCAGTAACGCAAAAGCTTGCAGATAAGAGCAAAGACCGTAAACCAAAGCGCGATGGCGATCGAAAGCCACGTCGCGATGGTGATAAGCGACCACCGCGCGAAGCTGCTGAAGGCGATAAGTCTGGCGATCGTCGTCCACGTCGTCCGTCATTCACTGCCCCACCAGAACTACCGAAGCGTCCAGCCGCAAAACGTTTGAAGCCAAGGCGTGTACATCGCGCTGCAGTACTAGACACTCTTCCAGTTGAGCAACGTGGAGTTGCAGAACGCGCACTCACTGGTGGAATCAAGGCTGTTCGCGATGCAGTGAAGGAACAGAACGAGCAGTTGAAGAAAGAAGGCAAACCACTCGTGCCTGCCGAAGGCCTTATTTCAATGGCACAAGAGTTGCTTCCTAAGTTGCGCGTCGCTGAATGGCTTGACAAAGCAGAAGCTGCTAAAGCCGATATCGAATTGCTCGACTTGCGCGATCTCCGTCAAGTTGTTGTTGGTGCTGATGACCCGATGGTTGTTCGCGACGAAACCACGCGTTCGCTCGCAACAGAGTTGAAGGCCGCATTGAAGTCGCGCCAGGAAATTGAACAAACGCGTTGGCTCGAAGACATTAAGTCGGCACTTGCTGCGCCACGAGTGATTCGTGCACTGAAAATCTCGAGTGAGCCACCTAAAGCCGGTCAACCTTTCCCTGCAGATCTCGGTGCGAAGTTGGCCGCTGCTGCTTCGGCATCGCTGTCATCAGAAGCAGCTCCTGATCGTTTCTGCGCACTTCTTGAAGCAATTGCATTCTCTCCTGTGCGTGGGCAGGTCAAACTTGCAGCGGTTCCACCAACCCCTAATGAGGCAATGTTGGCAACGGTGAAGCGTGTTGCTCCACTTGTTCCACAGATTGCTTTACTGTTCGGAATTACCGTTACACCGGGCACCAATAGCCCTCGCCCGCTGCGCCCTACACGTCCCGTGCGTCCAAAAGGTAAGCCTGCACCTGCAAAGGGTCCACAGGCAACGACGATTCCTGTAACTCCAGAAACGTCTGCAGCACCAGAGGCGCCTTCAACTTCCAAATAGGACACCAGCCGACATAGTCTTGCTCTATGTCTGATGTCGTAACTTTTGAAAAGCAGGGTCAAATCGGTTTCATCACGCTGAACCGTCCAGAAGCACGTAACGCCGTTAACGGCGCTGTTGCTCAGGCCTTTGAAACAGCACTTGATCAGTTAGAAAATGATCCCGAAGTGTGGGTGGGAATCCTTCGTGCAAATACTGAGGGTCAAGAACGCCCTGTGTTTTGTGCTGGTGCAGATCTGAAGGCACTCAACTCTGGTGAGAACAATCTGTTTACCGAACGTGGTGGCTTTGCTGGTTTTGTTTACCGCGATCGCAAGAAGCCAATTATTGTTGCGGTTGATGGTTTGGCAACCGCTGGTGGCTGCGAAATCGTGCTTGCAGCAGACATGGTGATTGCAACCACTCGTTCAGCATTTGGCCTCGCCGAAGTTAAACGCAATCTCATTGCAGGTGCAGGCGGATTGTTTCGTCTTCCTCGCGCCATCGGCCAGAACGTGGCAATGGAAGTCATCCTTACGGGAGATCCGCTTTCTGCTCAGCGTGCGTACGAACTTGGTTTAGTAAATCGTCTGGTAGAGCCTGGTAAAGCAGTTGAGGCGGCAATTGAACTGGCAAACAAGATTGCAATGTCAGCTCCGCTAGCCGTTTGGGCTTCACGCAAGATTGTGCTGGCATCGGCGTATGAGTCAGACGCAAAACTCATCGAAATGACGAACGCCGAGTTCGGCGCAGTGTTGAAGTCTGAAGACACAAAGGAAGGCCTCACAGCCTTTATTGAAAAGCGACCACCTCAGTGGAAGGGTCGCTAGAGATCGCTTGAAGCGATGAGTAGTCGGGCCTTCATTCCCGCACGCTCAAACAAGTTCTTCGTTAGACGATCCCCTGGTAATGCATATGCATCAATACGTTTGCACCCGAGTGCTGTTGCATGAATTCGTAGTTCGTCAATCAACGTTGCTCCAGCGCCCAATTCGCGAACTGCTTCGCTGATGTAGACCCGTTGGACCATGGCAACTGAATCAGAAATCACCATGTCGGCAAAACCACACAGTTCCCCAGAAGCTACGACGACTAAGACTAAGCGGCCAGTGCTGCCTAGAACCTTGTCAAAATCATTTCCAATAAATGGAGCTTCTGCCAATAGTTGGGCACTTCCGCGAAAACTCTGCGACTCCAGAGAACACTGCTGCTCTAAAACTGAAATTGCGGAAGCATCAATAGGTTGAGCCTTGCGAACTACAAACAGATTGGTATTCACTGAGCAGTGATTCTGGATTGCGCTGCAGCAATGACTACAGCCCGATTGCGATGTGTGCATTCATAATCATGAATATCGCGTGCCTCAGGCGTACTTACCGATTGCAGAAGTTCGACAATCTGTGTGCCAGTGAGCAAGTCGTAACCATCGCACGGTTCCTCCGCGCGTGTTACAGGCGTGACAGGAACAGCAGGAGCCTGCTCAACGGTTTTACTCTCCTCTGGACGAACGCGCAGAATTGATTCTGGGTACACCGAGTCGCGCACCCTTGAAACAACTCCCCAAATGATTCCAGGAAGTTTTTGAACACCAATTTTCACGGTGAACTCACCGATGACGCGTGCGTTACGCACGTCTTGTTTGATGCGATCTGTTATATGAAAAGAGGGCATGCATCGTCCTCTACAGGACAACCAGGGGCGCTGTTGCGAACCAAAAGAAAGCACTGAGTGCACTGAGTTTCATCAGGGCGACGTGGCTGTAAGCGCTCCATTCCATCGGTTTTGTCGTCTACAACAACGTCTTCTTCATCTTCTTCTGGTGGTGAATCATCTGCAGCTGTGAGCTTCTCGCGAAGAATGGCATCAAGGTCGGCCTCAACATCATCTTCAGTGCGCAAATCATCGTCATCGTCATCGTCATCGGCGACTTTCTTGGATACCGCCTCAACAGGAATTTCATCTGGGTCGTCGACTATGTCAACGCCATCTTCAACGACAAAACCGTCATCTTCAATGCCGTCAATCTCTAATGCGTCTACATCGAGTTCGTCACCGTCTAACTCGGGGGCAGAAAGAATCTCGCTATCTAGATCATCTGGACCGATGACATCATCGTCTGACATTAATTATTCCTTTCAACTGCGAACGGCGAGAGAGTACTCCATAAAGCGGTCAAATATGCGAATTTCGCTGAATTAACCTAAATCACGAATTACGGCGATTCTCGGCCTTTCGCTCTGAATCAAGACGCTCAAGCGCTGGTGCCTCAAAGGTCATATGGGTCATGGCGTCAGCAACGGCTCGGTGGCCGGCCTTTTCAGCAATGAGTCGGTGCATTTCGATTACGACTCGCCTATATGCGGGGTGTCCCTGAGGTGCTGATCGCAATTCAAGGAGATGAATAGCCTCGCGGGCGTTGAACTGCATGCTGTAGCGCAGCCGGTACGCCATGGAGATTGCATAGGCGGCTTGCTCTGGGTAATCCGGGCGCAATGCCTCATACAGTGTCGCCGAACGAGTCATGGACTCCTCAAACTCATCTGCGACTCCTGCCTCGGCAACAAGTTCAGGCATCACGTATCCGTGATCTGGAGACAATCTCTGCCACTCAATGGTGAGCAGACGATGACGCTGTAAATCTCTAAATGCGCCGTAATCGCCCAATATGTCAAAGCGATAATCAATTCTTTCGAATGCGCGTCCTGGCTTGTGACGACGATTCTCTCGATTGCCAACGTACGCGGCGATGAGGCGAACCTTTTCGTCATGACTCAATTGAGAGACCCGATTAAGCAACTGAGATTCGGGCAGGTGTGAATGTGCATAACAGATCGCAGCAAGCAGCTTGTTTTCGCCATCTGGATCAAAGTCAACTAATTCAACTTCATTGACTGGATCCGGTTCAAGCGCGCCGAACATATCGTCAACTAAAAAAGCAGTTTGATCGGAATTTGTAGCTAGGTAGCTACTCCACTTCCCTCCGCGCTCTGGCAAATCAACACGCCGTAAAAAGCTTGGAATCACTTTGCGCAACTCGGTAAGCACCATGTCGGCATATTGGCGTGACTCTGGGAGTGGATGGGCACGCATTCGCAACAACATCGATTCATAAGCCTGACCGGTGCCAAAAATACCCACATTTGACAATGCGCTAGATGGCAAAATTCCGCGGACGGCATCAAGACCTTTGGCCCGTGTTGCCTGACGATAAACAAAATCTGAGTCATTAATTCCACGTGGGATCGATTTGCGCACATGTTCAGTGACTGTCTGAACCATCGAGCTGTAGCTATCAAACATCCGATCCATGTCGCCGACATACCGAGTTCCATATGGGCCACTCAGAATCTCGGGGTCGCGGTAATAACGGTATCTACCGCCTAAGCGAGCGTCGTAGTTGATGTACCTCGTGCTTTGTTCGAGATAACTCATCAATCTTCCCCACTCAAGGATCTTCGTCAAAATATTGGAAGCCTGTTCGCAAGCCAGGTGCACACCTCCGAGCTGAGCTACAGAGTCATCGCCATATTCAACGAACACTTTCTCGTATAGAGCCTCTGCTTTGTCAATACCAATCGTGGCGTCAACACCAATATCGCCCGTTAAATCGAGGTCGTTAACAAACTCATCAAGGAACAAACGACGCAAACTCTTTGGGCTGCGGCTGTATCGCGCAAACAAGGCGCCTTTGACTACTTCCGGCAGGTTGACAAGGGCAAAAACTGGAAGGTCCAGGTTCGTGAAATACCTCTTGAGTATTTCGGCCTCATCATCTTGGAAAACCTCAGGAATGTAGACCGTCACGAGGGGCAATCTTAGAAGTCCCGCTCGGTGTAATCGGGTATGCCTGTTAGGCGTACACCTGGGCGCAATCGCTTTGCACCCTGCACGAAACATTGGTCACCATGCCAACAAACTGGCCGTCAATGACGAGACGCCGAGGGCTCCCCTTCCAATGGAAGAAGTCCCCCTGGCTGTAGGACAAAAGCGGATGCGGGAGGTGTGACCCAACCAGGGCCTTTTGCCACATCATTCTTCGCTGGCTCCAACGCATGGCTCCTGACACCTCGAAAATGTCAAGTTTTCCGTCATTGAGGTGCGCACGCGGTGCAACTTCGTGCTTCCTCCAATATCCGCTATTTGTAACAACAGAGATCGCTCCACGGAAGAATCTTTGCGCGATACTCATAGATGCAATACAAACGTCGGTATGTTCCATTCCCGCAGCGTCTGTGTAGGAAACAACAATGGCATCAATGACGACACGAAGGCATTCAGCGTCGCGTGGTCGATCAAGAACACCGAGTACGCGGGGAATATCACCAGATTTCATAAATATGGCTTGCTCATGAATCTGCTTCGCAGAATGGTCACGAAGAAAGATGCCAAGTTCTCGATCTGACGTCATGTACGAAGGTTGTTCAGGCAACGGCGTGGTAGAGCCCCATGGTGATCCTGGAGTAATCGGCATGGCTACATCTTCCCTATCTGACTTGATGCGGCGATCACACCCGTAAATAGTGACTTGGCAGCTTCCGCGCTCGTTGAAGTTGAAATTGATTGATCGTCAAGTGTGGTGAACTGTCGGAGGATATCGATGAGCTGCTTCATGGTGCGAACAAAATCGCCAGCAGTCACATCGTCTTCATCCAAAATGTCGAATAGCGATGTGCCGTGAGACCAATCGAATGCTGTCGCCATGAAACCTGGGTCTGGAGCGCGATGAGGCAACAGCCCTGCGCGGATCTCGCTCGAGGT
Source organism: Actinomycetota bacterium (assembly GCA_041178585.1). Classification (GTDB taxonomy): domain Bacteria; phylum Actinomycetota; class Acidimicrobiia; order Acidimicrobiales; family Ilumatobacteraceae; genus UBA3006. The sequence goes on along the minus strand of JBEGVD010000119.1, from coordinate 24,045 downwards.
AATTCGTCTACTGATGCTCTCAATATCTGCCCATCGTTTTTTCAATTCAGCATTCGGGAAATGCGGTTTTGCGCTTTCATCGCGTCGACGATCCTCGTAAACGAAAACTGATGCAAGGCTGGCGAGCTCGTGCGAAGTCAATCCAGAGAACACTCCCGACGAGAGGCATTCTGCAATCAACAGGTCTGATTCGTGGAAGATCCGTCCAAGCATCACACCTTTAGATGTGAGCGACCAATCATCTACATATCCCCACTCCTCTAGCAACAATGTGAGATCGTCGAACTTTTTACTCACCGACTGCGCTGAATTTGCGACCCGTTTCTCAAGCTGATGGAGTTCCTTGGAAATTCTGTCTGCAGAATCTGCTGCATTCAATTTGAACTTCGCATCTGGGTCACGCAGGAAGGGATGATCAGGATTGCTTCGCGCCTCCTTCTTCCCGCTACGAGACAGCACTCGATCATTAACCTTAAACTTCGCAAGTTTCTGTGATGTCTCTTTAAGAAAGCGCGAGTTTGTCGGCTGAAATGGTGTTGGCAAGTCAATATGGCCGATTGTGTAAATAATCTCTGTGACATCCCGTGACGTGATCGTACGTACTCCTCTGTTTATCGACAGCAGGGAAAGCTTGCCTCCCGTGCCGCGACTGGCGGTGGTGATCACGACGAGTCGGTCGCTCCCCTTTGCATCTCCAACGAGGATCACATCACCTGGGCGTAGCCGAGCAAACTGGGCTTCCACATCTAGTGGAATCTTGTTCTTTTGGCTTCCTTTGCGATAATTCTCGATGTCGCCGAAATCGCTGATTGATTGTTCGCGCAATCGTTGCTCCTCTTTTCCACGACGTGCGATGCGGGCTTGTATCTCTACAATTTCGCGACCCGATTGGAACTGTGCAAAAGACAGATTCAGTAAGTGTCGCGCTTGAACCCGACTTGTGGTACGGATCAGATTGGCAGCCATGTTGTAGGTGGGACGAAAGGCTGAATTCAGTACGAATGAACGGCTTGATACCAAGGCGGCTACTTGCTCAAAGGTGACGAACGGATTCCACAAGGTAAGTGCATGTCCGACCGTATCTAGCCCTCGCCTACCGGCTCGACCTGTGAGTTGTGAAAAGTCGGATGGCTTGAGAATCTGGTGCGTTTCGCCGTTGTACTTAGTGATCTTGTCGAGCACCACAGCACGTGCTGGCATATTGATTCCGACAGCAAGAGTTTCCGTAGCGAATACCACCTTTACCAAACCTTGCGCAAAACATTCCTCTACCGCTTCTTTGAAACTAGGAACAAGACCAGCATGGTGAACACCGATTCCAGCCTCTAGCTGACGAAGGAACCGCGTGTAGTTCAGTGCTGCCAGATCGTCATCGGTAAACGCTTCAACGTGACTCTCCAAAATGCTGGCAATGATCTCACGTTCCTGTTTGTTGGTGAAGGAAATGCCTAATTTCAGACAAGAGTGGGCGGCTTCGTCGCATTGATTTCTGCTGAAGATGAAATAGATCGCCGGAAGCAAATCGTCTTCCTGCAGTTGCATCAGTACGTCGGGACGGTTCGGAGTGAAAAAACGACTCGGAGGGCCAGACTGTCTGCCTCGAGAACCGTATGGGTGTTGCTTCTTCGACCGCGGTGCAGACATCGCCTCAATCTTGGATACTTGTTCGTTGGGTTTGCCACCAACGATGGTGTCAAAGACACGCAACTGATTTGTTGTCTTGTCTCCCACAACGTAATGGTTGGTGAGCTCTACAGGACGTTTGCTTTCAACAATAGGCTTCGTTGGTCCGCGCACTGTGGTTAACCACTCGCACAATTCATCGGCATTACTGACTGTTGCTGATAGGCAAACCAATTGAACAGTTGGATCAAGATGAATAATCACTTCTTCCCATACTGGACCTCGGTAGGCGTCCTGAAGGAAGTGAACCTCATCTAAAACAACAACACCGAGATTGTCAACATTTGACGAACGTGCATAAATCATGTTGCGCAAGACTTCGGTTGTCATTACAACAATCGGAGCTTGAGCATTAATGCTGTTGTCCCCTGTTAGCAATCCAACTTCGTTAGAACCATATAGCTTTACTAATTCATGAAATTTCTGATTTGAGAGAGCTTTGATGGGTGCGGTGTAAAAAGCTCGTTTGCCATGTTTTCTTGCCAAGCCAATTGCGTATTCAGCGACTACGGTCTTGCCAGAACCAGTTGGCGCGGCAACCAGCACACTTTCGCCGGCGTCAATACAGTCGAATGCCTGAATTTGAAATGTGTCTAGTTCGAATGTGTATGCACTCGTAAGCGCTTTGCGATGGGGAGATGTCACAGCGAACTACTCGCCATCGGGTGAACGTTTCTTCTTTCGCCGCTGGGCTATGAAACCAATGAGAACGGCTAAGAGGAACAGCAGTGTCATGGGGATGGCTAGCGCCATCATCGAGATTGGGTCACCGCTGGGAGTAACAACTGCTGCAATCAAAAACGTTCCCATGAATGAATAGCGCCACTGTTTGATCAATGTTTGCGGAGTGACTACACCTACTAGCTGTAAAAAGACAACAAGTACTGGCACGAGGAATCCCGCACCAAACGCGAGCACCATCATGGCAACCAAACTGATGTATTTTGAGATTTGATACGTCTGTTCAACGCCTGCACCAGACCATGCGATGAGAAACTCAAGTGCCTTATCGAGTGTCCAATATGCAAGCCACGCACCAGTAAGAAACAGAATTACTGAAGTAACTATGAATGGAATTGAGTACTTCTTTTCCTGCTTATTCAGAGCAGGAACAATGAATTTCCACAATTGCCACATGATGACGGGAAGTGCGATGATCAAACCGCCGTAACCCGCAATGCGCATACGCGCAGATAGGCCTTCGATGGGACCCAATGTGAACAGCGTTCCGTCGCAATTGAAGTCGGGACGTGTGGAACAGATATTGCGATAAGGCTGGGTAAGAAAGCGAAGGAACTGATCGTAGAAAACCAGAATCACAATCGATCCAGTGGCAACCGCAAGCATCATTCGTACGAGTCGCATGCGCAGTTCGGCCAGATGGCCAAAAATGGTCATGCCGCCGGCTGGGCTGGACGACTGGTTACTACGAATGCTGACCATTACTTGTCTGTCTCTGGATCTGATTCAGGAAGTCCAATTTCGAAGGGAATGAACTTGGGCTCAACTTCAGCCTCAGGTTTTTCAGTTGGGAAATTTGGAGCATCATGGTCAAATTTGGTGGCATCACGGAGCGTGCTGTTCACCTGCTGGCTGGCGGAATCAAACATGGTCTTATAGCCCTGAGCGGTTTCCTTGAGGTCACCGATGGTGTCGCCGAATGCACCTTTGAACTCTGATTGTGCGTCGGTGGTGATCCGCTTAAATTCGCCGTAAAGCTTTCCCGCTTTCCGGATGACGCCTGGAAGTTTTTCTGGTCCCAAAATCACAAGACCCAAGATCATCAGGAAGAAGATCTCACTTCCAGAGAAATTAAACACGTCATCAGTCTAAACCTTGATCCTTCTGACAGTGCGTAGCATGGCGTTGTGCAAGAGCGCATTTCGCCCCTAATTGATAGGCAAATCACCTTCGCCCACCGTGGGGCAAGGGCCCATCTTCCAGAAAACACCATTGATGCTTTCGAACTTGCAATTCGGTTGGGAGCAACTGGTCTCGAATCCGACATATGGATTAGTCGAGATGGAATTGCCGTGCTGGATCACGACGGCGTGGTCAAAGAAAGAATCCGCAACAAGCCAATAAGCAGATACAACCGCAGTGAACTGCCTGATTGGATTCCGTCGCTCGCCGATTTGTATCGGCGCTGTGGCTCTGGTTTGCACCTCAGTTTGGATATCAAGGACATCAACAGCATGGGTGCAGTTGTGCAGACGATTTCTGAATTTGGGATTCCCGAGAAGACATGGCTGTGCCATCCTGAATTGGCGTTCTTAGAGCAATGGATTGGTCGTGTCGCTGGCGCTAATTTGGTGCACTCCACTCGACTGGAGGCAATGTTGAAAGGCCCAGAACGACATGCCGCAACTCTGCGTGACCTCGGAATCTCAACCGTGAATATGCCATTCCCCGATTGGAATGGTGGACTTGTTGCGCTATTTCATCGCTTCAACATTCTGTGCTTTGGTTGGAATCTGCAATATCCCGAAGTACTTACGACGGGATTGCGCATGGGGTTAGATGGAATCTTCAGCGATTGGCCAGACAGAGCATCTGACGCAATGATGAAGCTCAACGGCTGAAGTTAGAGCCAGTGGAAAGAGCCAAGCGGCCAGATAATCACAAATGCACGCCCAACAACAAGGTCTTCCTCAATCGTCCCAAACATCCGACTGTCAAATGACTGCGGGCGGTTGTCGCCCATGACAAAAAGGTGACCTGGCTCGACAATGGTTGAAGACATCTCAGGAACCCGACAACGATCTTCAAGATTTTCCTGTGCGAGGTCGTACTCATTGAGATACGGCTCTTCAACCTCACTGCCATTAACCGAAACGACGCAATTTGCAATCGATACAGAGTCGCCTGCTAAACCGATTACTCGCTTAATGAGGTCGTCATGTTGCACCTCTATTCCATCGGTCGTGACCCGATCAAAGACCACAACATCTCCGCGATGAATATCGTGCAAGCGATACGAAAGCTTGTTTACGAGCACACGATTATTTTGAAACATCGTAGATTCCATGCTTGGTCCGCTGATGTAGAACTGTTGGAGTACAAAGCCGCGGACAATAAAGGCAATGAGCAGCGCTACGCCGATAACGATGATCCATTCCCGGATCGCGTCTATTCCAGGTTTTGAATTGGATTCAACTTCGTCTGACATGCATTACCAACCTAGCAAGCCCGACAGAAGTTACAGCGTGTCAATAAGCCGTTGCACCCGGTCATCAACAGATTGAAATGGATCTTTGCAGACAACTGTTTTCGGGGTTTCATCGTTTAGTTTTAAATGCACCCAATCAACCGTAAAGTCGCGCTTGCTGTGTTTTGCCTGTCGAATGAAATCGCCGCGCAATTTTGCTCGCGTCGTTTGAGGTGGATGATTCTTTGCGTTCTCAATGTCGCTTTGCGAGCAGATTCTTTCAACTAATCCCTGGTTCTGGAGGTTGTAAAAGACACCTCTATCTCGTTTGATGTCGTGATATTGAATATCAACCATTTGAGCTTTGGCATCATCCAGTGCAAGATTGTGGCGCGATCTGAAGTTCTCAATGAGGTGGTACTTAATCACCCAATCAACTTCCCTATCAAGCTTCAACGGATCATCGGCGATGGTTGTGATGCAGTGTTTCCACATCTCGAGCGCGCGCTGCTCCTCGTTGTTGAAACCGCGAGTTTCGGAAAACGAAATGGCTTTCTGCAGTAGTTCTTGTTGTATTTCGAGAGCAGACCACTCTTTGCCATTTGCCAACTTCACTTTCTTACGACATGTAATGTCATGACTGATATCTCTGATTGCGCGCGCAGGATTGTCAAGAGTTAAGTCTCTCAGTTGCATATCGCTGTCTTCGAGCATCCTCAACACGCACATTGCAGATCCAATCTTCACGAACGTTGTGTACTCGCTCATGTTTGAATCGCCAACAATCACATGCAAACGTCGGTAGAGATCCGAATCGGCATGCGGCTCATCTCGAGTGTTGATGATTGGTCTGCTGCGTGTTGTTGCGGAACTCACACCGTCCCAAATATGTTCAGCGCGCTGTGCGATGGAATAAATAGGCCCACGAGCAGTTTGCAGAATATGCCCTGAACCACAGAAAATTTGCCTTGATATGAGGAATGGAATGAATTGTGCGTTGTAGTCAACAAGGTCACTGCTTCGAAGCGTGAGATAATTTTCGTGACAGCCGTAACTATTTCCAGCAAAGTCAAGGTTGTTCTTGAATAGATACACCGTGCCGCGGATACCTTCTTCGCGAAGGCGATCCTCGGCCCCAAACTGCAGATCTTGCATGATCAGTTCGCCCGCCTTGTCTTGGGCAACTACCTCGTAAATTGAATCGCACTCCGCTGTTGCATACTCCGGATGGCTGCCAACATCGAGGTACAGCCGAGATCCATTCTCCAGAAAGACATTTGAGCTACGCCCCCATGCAACGACGTTGCGAAATAGATAGCGAGATATCTCGTCTGGACTTAAGCGCCTTTGACCACGCAATGTGCACGTTGCGCCATACTCGGTTTCAATCCCGAATATGCGCCGATCCATAAGTTTCAGTCAAGCAGAGATGCAAGTGAGTCTTCAGCAAGTCGCTTGAAGCAACGACGACTTCCGTTGCGTTGTAACAGCGTGACTTCTAGGTCGCTTGCATTCAACTTACGCTCATCAGGCGAAAGCGCGGTGCGCGCAAGATTACAGACTTCCTGTAATGACAAATCATATTTAAACGCTGCTGCAACCTTGGTCTTTATAGTGTCGGTATCTCCACCGATCACAATAAAGGGCTTTTCGTCAATGACTGTGCCGTCGTACATGATGTGAAACAGTTGGTCTTCGGCCGGTGTCACACCCAATTCAGCAACAAGGATCTCTACCTCAAGCGGCTTTACCTCATGAGTAAACGTTTGTCCAATGATTTGCGCGTACTGATTGGCAAGGCTTCGAGCATCGACATCTTCGCGCGAAAACTGGTATCCCTTTAGGTCTGCAGACCGCACTCCAAGAACTCGCAGCGAATCAAATTCGTTGTACTTGCCAACTCCTGCAAACGCAATTCGATCGTAAATTTCACTTGATTTGCGAAGAGTGTTCGATGGATTCTCTGCGATGATGGCAATGCCTTCGCTGTACTGCAAAGCAACAAGCGATTTACCTCTGGCGATTCCCTTCCGTGCAAAGTCCGCACGATCCTTCATCATTTGCTCTGGCGCTACGTAGTACGGCATGCTCATCGCTGTTGTACTCCTGTGGTGATTGCAGAGTAAATTGAAGCCAAATCAGAATCAGGCACTCGGCTGAACCCATCCTTGGTGATGGAAGCAACAACCGGATAAATTCCTCTCAGCACATCTGGTCCACCCGTTGCCGAATCGGCATCCGAGGCCTCCCAGAGTGCTCGTGAAACCAAATCGATTGCTTCTGTAACGCTGATGTCGCGACGCCATGACACTCGCAACACGGTGGATGCATGCAATTGCCCTGAACCGGTCGCAACGAAATCTGATTCTTCGTATCGGCCACCAGTGGCGTCATAATCCCACAGTCGACCTTGATCAACGTTTGCGTCGTAACCAGCAAAAATGGGAACAACCATGAGCCCCTGCATCGCTGCAGGCAAGTTGTTTCGAACGAACATAGACAGTTGGTTTGCTTTGCCCTCGAGAGACAACGGTTGACCTTCAACTTTTTCGTAGTGTTCAATCTGCAACTGGAAAAGCTTGACCATTTCCATCGCTGGACCAGCCGCTCCAGCAATAGCGACGCCACTGAAATCGTCGGCCTGAACAACCTTTTCCATGGTTCGATGACTGATGAGATTTCCTGATGTCGCTCTACGGTCACCGGCCATGACCACTCCACCGGCACAACGCACTGCGACACAGGTAGTGGCATGGGGAATGTCAAGTTGCGATACATTCGCATAGTCAGCAAACGGGGAAAGTCCGACTCTCTTCAACAACTCACCAAAATTAGAACCAGGGTCTTGATCGATCGGAAAAACTGGAAACTTCATGGTGATGTCAGGCTAAGCCTATTGTCCGCCCTTTTGAACATAACTTCTCACGAACTCTTCAGCGTTCTCCTCTAAGACCTCATCTATTTGATCAAGAATCGAATCAAGATCAGACTTAATCGGGTCGTGATCCCTGGGTTGTATCTCAGCTTCGGTATCGGTCGTACCGTGACGTTCCTGTTCGTGCTGTTTGAACACCCGCTCGCCCATGACTACAGAGTACTACTCGGCAAATCTTGTTGACCAAGCAGGGCAAGCAATTCGTCAACAGACGTACTCGAGTTTATGATTGATTCGGTGAGTTCGCGAGTGCCCTTCAGCGGTTCGTTCATATACACCTTTTGCAGAGGGCGATTCGCAACATCAAACACGATGCTGTCCCAATTGGCATTGACAATGTGGTCAAACCATTTATCAACTACCCGACCGCGAAAGAAGGCTCTCGTTGTGTCAGGAGGCTGCTGGGCAGCATCCGCGATGGCTTTCTCATCAAACATGTTCATTAAATTCAATTTTGTTGCAAGGCACACCTTTGGGTCAAGCGAGTGATACATCAAATCGATGGCCTTAAGGCGCGAGTCAGAGTCAGACAGGGAATGACGCTTCCTGGTCCCGTCAATAAGTTGTAATTTTGCAATCCAGTCGATCTTCTTTACAAGTGATTGTGGCTGAGTAGACAGATCCAACAATGTTTGTTCCCAGTTGAGTAGCACGTCAAGAGCCTCATCGTTGGTTAAACCGCAGTAGGCACTCGATTCAACGTACCCTCTCACAGCGGCACAAAGTTCCGACTGAATTGCCAGCGCCGTCATGCGCGAGCCATCTGCCATCAGCACTTGTTCGCTCATGGTCACGTCGCGGCTGATTTGCTTGATCGCATGAACAGGATGCGCAATGAGCAGGTGTTGCGGAAACACGCCATCTTCAATCATCGAAAGCACTAATGCAGTTGACCCAAGTTTGAGATATGTGGCGAATTGGCTCATATTCGCGTCACCAACGATGACATGCAACCTTCGGTACTTCTGCGCATCGCAATGCGGTTCGTCTCGCGTATTGACAATTGGCCGCTTCATGGTTGTTTCCAGACCGACTAACTCCTCAAAGAAATCTGAGCGTTGACTGATCTGGAAGCCAGATTGATCGACAACACCCGTGGGAGTTTCATGACCAACCTTCCCAGAGCCACAAAAGACCTGACGAGTAACGAAATGCGTGGTGATGAAAGCTGCAAGTTTCGCAAAAGGAAGTTGGCGATCAACCAAGTAGTTTTCGTGACAGCCATAGCTGTTTCCTTTGCCATCAGAGTTGTTCTTGTATAGATCAATACGAACACCCTGTGGAAGTCTTTCGTTTGCCTTGTTCATGCTTTCGCGAAGAATGAATTCGCCGGCGACATCAAAGAGCACTGCATCGCGAATTGTCGCACACTCTGGGCTGGAGTATTCAGGGTGAGCATGATCGACGTAGTAGCGCGATCCGTTTGACAACACCGTGTTGATCATCTTTGAATCGATTACCGGATCGAGATAGTCATCAAGATTCACACCCCGTGCATCTCGAGATGGGGTTTCATGACTTGCATCAAATGACGCGAATGCCCATGACGAGTCCTTGTATGCGCTCACGATGAGTGAGGAGGCAGTAATCGGGTCTACCTCTGCTCCGCTGAGCAGGATTCCATACTCAGTCTCAATTCCGCAGACCTTCGGAGTTGCCACTTATAGATACTGCCCCGTCGCGGCGCGCTCTATTTCCTTACCACCAACTAGTTCTTCGCCACCGTCTGCATGTGACGTGATCGTTCGGATGTACACGATGCGTTCACCTTTGCGGCCCGAGATCTTTGCCCAATCGTCAGGATTGGTGGTGTTTGGCAAATCCTCATGCTCTAGGAACTCGTCGCTTACTGAGCTAATCAGATCTGCTGTGATGATGCCACCATCGCCACCGTCTATCCGGCGCTTGATTGCTTTCTTCTTTGCCCGCCGAACGATGTTCTCCAGCATCGCCCCTGAAAGAAAATCTTTATAAAACAGTTCTTCTTTCTCGCCATTTTGATACGTAATCTCAAGAAAACGGTTTTCTGCTGTTTCCGCAAAAATTCGGTCAATTGTCAGATCAACGATGTCAGCAATCTGACAACCTTCCCCGAATGGAAGGTCATCGGAGAGATAACGCAAAAGAATCTGCTGAGCCGCGTTTCGATTGGGACGGTCTACACGAATCTTCACATCCAATCGACCAGGTCGGAGGATGGCTGGGTCGATCAAGTCCTCGCGATTAGTTGCACCGATGATGATTACATTTTGCAGTTTGTCAGCGCCATCAATTTCGGCAAGTAATTGCGGAACGATGGTCGACTCCATGTCTGAGGAGACGCCAGTCCCACGTGTTCTGAACATTGAATCCATTTCATCGAAAAAGATGATGACTGGCCAGCCTTCTTCACTTTTCTCACGTGCTCGCTGAAACACCAATCGAATCTGACGCTCTGTCTCGCCTACATACTTATTGAGGAGTTCGGGACCTTTAATGTTGATGAAATACGAACGACCTTTATCATCTCCAGTTTTCGCCGCAACTCGTTGAGCAAGACTGTTCGCCACGGCTTTAGCAATAAGAGTCTTTCCGCAACCAGGCGGGCCGTATAACAGGATTCCTTTTGGTGCTGGAAGCTGATATTCCGCGAAGAGATCGGCATGCAAGAACGGAAGTTCTACGGCGTCGCGAATCTTTTCAATCTGATCGTCTAGACCTCCAATGTCTGCAAAGGTGACATTGGGAACTTGTTCTAGCAAGAGATGTTCGACTTCAGGTTGCAGCAATCTTTCAAGAAGCAGATTTGATCGCGAGTCAAGTCGCAACAAATCACCAGAACGCAAATTGGCTCCACGCAACGAGTCTGAAAGTTCACACACGCGTTCATCGTCTCCACGCAACGACACGATGGCGCGAATCCCATCTTCAAGAACCTTGGTCAGTGTGACAACGTCGCCGGCGGGTTCTGGATGACGCGCCTCAACAATGCTCATTGAGTCATTGAGCAACACCTCTGATCCGAGTTCAATCGTGTCGCAATCAATGTTTCCACCAACAGAAACACGAAGTTTCCGACCGTTCACCAACACGTCAAAGTGGTCATCAGGATTTCGGCCGACCACGATCCCGTATGGGCTGGGTGGACGTGTGAGTTTCTCAACTCGCTCACCGAGTTGAACTACTTCCTCACGAAGTTCACGGAGCGCATATTCCAGGCGATAGTTCTTTTCCACCTCGGCGCTGAGTTTTTGGCCAAGATCTTCCCCGCCCAATGCGGACTCGTTTGGTTGGTTATCTGCCAAGACTTACCCCATTCCGATCAGTGCACTTCTAAACCTAGCCAGTCAGACCCTCAGAACTTTAGGGATGTTCAAATTCACAAGCCAAAAGTTCGCTCTCCGCGATCGGAAGAATGTAGTCTGTGCTCTGTATTAGTCATCAAATATTTGCTGAAGGAGTACATGACATGAAGGTCTGGATTGATCAAGATCTCTGCACCGGAGACGGACTGTGTGAGGAAATTGCACCAGATGTGTTCACGTTGCTCGATGACGGTCTTGCATATGTTCGTGAAAAGGACAAGATCTTCGCAACTGCCAAGGGCAACGCTCAAGGCGCAGAAGGCATGGCAAACTTTGAAGACAAGTTGATGGACGCTGTTATTGAATCCGCCGAGGAATGCCCCGGCGAATGCATCTTTATCGAGCCTTAATCTCTCGTTTGCTCCATTGACACGGCGTTATCGCCGATGTAGCGAGCAACAGTAAGAAACGCAGTGTGGGCAACCATTCTGTGGTCTGGTCTGACTGCCATTCCTTCAATGTGCCATGTGCGGTGCAGTACTTCCATCGTGCGTGCTTCAATCCAATAGTTGCCAAAGCACTGCCTCACCTGAACAGCCTGTGTGATACTCGGCGTGTAAGCAACAAGCAACCCGCCCTTTCGTAAAACCTTCTCGGCATGTGGAATCACGTTCCATGGTTCAGGCAAGTCGAGTACCACTCGATCGAAATCCTGGCCATCGATGCCCTCGTATGCATCTCGGATCTGGACGTCGTAACGCTCAAGAGCTGCTTCACCTAAGAACGAACGAACATTTGACTGCGCACGATTGGCGAAATCGTCTCTCAATTCGTAACCCGTGATGTGTGCTCCATACCGCAACATGGTCATGGAAAGTGCTCCACTACCTACACCCGTTTCGAAAACACGCATTCCAGGTCCAATGTCGGCGATCATGCAGATCGGCGCTAGATCCTTTGGATAGATCACTTGCGCTCCACGCGGCATCTCGAGAACAAAGTCTTCCAAGGTTGGTCGAAGAATCGAATAGCTGGATCCTTTTGAATTCGCTATCAATGCACCTTCCTCAAGGCCAACAATCTGTGCGTGCGTGATGACGCCAGAGTGACTATGGAACTCCCCCTTCTCGGAGAGAGTTGCGAGGTACCGACGTTTCTTACTGTCGATAATCAGAACACGTTCGCCAAACTGAAAAGTGCGAATACTCATAGCGGCGAATCCTTCTTTCGGATGATTACTTCTTCATCCTTGCGCAAGCGGATGGTGGTGACGCTTCGCTTACGGTTGTGTTTGCGTAACCATTTCAAAGCGCGCCAAAGAACCGGTATCCACCACAACGATTCACGAGCCGAGGCGGTATTCGGTTGGACGAGTCGCTGTTTAGCGTCGGATTTCGAGAACACTGCGACGCTTTCTCCCACTTCTCCGCCCCAATGCGTAAGCGAGAATGACAACTACGCCACCAGCAATTGCCGCGTATGTAGCAATGGAAGTCTTATTGCGGTCAGTGGTGCCTTGAATATCATCTTGAAGAGACTTGAACTTTTGTTCAAGATCGTCACGGGTGATCTTCGGCTGCGGTTGCGACATGTTTAGCGATCACCACTATTGAGGAATGGCTTACGAATTCGGGACTGCGAGAAAGCAATCAGTGCAATCGTCAATCCAAGGACTATGAAGTATGGAACCCAACTGAATGCAGTTGATCCATCGAAAATTGTTGACTGCAATAGGCGAAGCACACCGACCAGCGTGAACAAGAGTCCGAGAAGTATGGAAAAACCACCGACAGCACCCCACGCCAACCAGCGTCCAGTGCCACGAAGTTCGCCGACAGTCTCCTGTTTCGCGTACGCGCGAACAAGCTCAACCAACTCAGCGAGTGACGAACCTGATGTGAATGAAAGCACCCATTCATTCAACCAGCACGAGGCCTATTTTGGTGCTAGCTCACTCGCAGAGGGGCTACCTGAAAACCCACCAAGAGCATCGGAAAGGGCGTTCCAAATCGGTCTATACGTGGTTTGATTAGAGGCATTTGCGCCATTGATGATGAGCGAGAAAGAAGATGCTTTGTCGGCTGCATAGGGAACGAAGCCAGACAACGATTTGGCCCCAGTCAAGGTTCCCGTCTTGCCGCGAAGCTTTCCAGCACCAAGTGAATCTCCGAGCACATCGCGAAGTGTTCCCGTTTGTCCGGCGATGGCCAGTCCGAGACCGGCTGGCCCGAACCCTCCGTCTTTGGCAAGCAGTGCACTGAGCGAGCTGCACGTAAGTCGATTGCCACGATCAAGTCCTGATCCATCTAAGAATGTCAATGCATCTAATGGAATGCCCCATTCCACCAGTTTGGCTTTCATCACTTCCAAACCTGCTTCGCGGGACCCAACACCTGTTGCCGCAAATCCAAGTTCCTTCACCAGCAACTCCGCTGTGTTGTTGTCACTATTGGTCAACATTTCGGCAACAATGTCTGACAGCGGCAGTGAATCGATCTTGGCGATCACGGAAAGATCTGGCGGTGCTGATCCAATCTTGGGTGTCCCAGTCACTGAGATTCCATTGTTCTGCAACGTGTTTGTGAATTCGGTTGCAGCGCCGAGTGCAGGATTGTCGGGCTTGATTGGATTACCAGTGATCACACCATCGTTGACCATGAGTGCTCCAAGCGGTCCGACCTCCGTGCCTTTAATGCCGAGCCCCAAAGAAGGCGAAAAGCGCTCCGCGTCGTAACGCGATTCATCTCCAACGACAGATCCCCTTATTTGAGTGATTCCTTGAGAACGAAGTGCATCAAAGAGATTTTCTAAACGAGTGAAATTGAATGTCGGGTAAGGCTCTGTTGCCGGATAATTTCCGGTGACGAGCAGCGGATCTCCACCACCAATGAGGTACGCATCGCCTTCAACAGCATCTCCATTGACTTTGCCAACCAATGAAGTGCTGAAAACGAATTCAGGAGAAAGCACATCGAGGGCAACCATTGCTACAACAATCTTCATATTGCTCGCTGGGAGCAGAGGCGCATCTGCGTTAACACTGATGATGCGCTTACCTTCAATGTCGACAATGAGGCAAGAATCAGTTGGTAGTCGCTTTCCCAATGCAGTCAATTGTGAACGCAACGTTCTAAAACGAACATCTTGTGAAAGTGTTTGCGGATTGCGACGGGCGTTGATGATCGGTGCGGAAATGGTTTTTATTTCCGAACTACTTGCGATTGGAGTCACGGACTGTGCGACGCCATCAACCAGCTTCCATGACACACCGAGAGATACGGAACCGACAAGAGTTACGGAAGCAAGCAGTGAACTAACAACGCGAGCAGACCCAACTTTTACCTTTTTACGTGCACGTTGGATGCTGTTGGAATCATCGGTTTGATTCACTGTGCAATTCCTCGATACCTCGCGTACTCATACAGATGAGCGAGACTCGTCGCAGCGCGTGCTCCCGTTGGATAGCAATAAGCCCCGGATTTACGCACTGCTGTAGGTCCAGAATTTTCAGGATCGGCCACTGCGAGTTCGGTGGCGATAAGAATCGGCTTTCCGTATTTAGTTGCAACCTCTCGAGCGGTAAATGCATAGCGTTCATCTTGTTTCTCGTGATAGGAAACAATTCGCTCCAGTCCGTGATCTGGGTAAAAACCGCCAGATCTCATCATCTTTGCCTGGTTGCTTTGAATACCGATACCTAAGAAAATGACGGCATCAATCGAATCGTGTGCAGCAACTATGTCCATGATCTCGGTGACGGTGTCGCGAGTTTCTCCGCCAGCACAGTCAATTGGATTGTTGCGACTCCAACGCGGTGGCAAGAGATTCGAAAGTTTGGACATGAGGTCGTCGGACAAATCAACAAGGTTTAGGACACCATCTCGTGCGATTGCGTCTGCAGTAACTACCCCCCAACCTCCAACAGTTGTGAGAACGGCAACTCGCTTACCCCGAGGCAGAGGCTGTGTCGAAAATGTTGCTGCAGTGTCAAAAGCTTCTTCAACTGACGAAACCTTGATCGCACCGCAAGAGCGCGTTGCACCAAGAAATACTCTGTCGTTGCTAGCCATGGCGCCAGTGTGGCTTTGTGCAGCTTTCGAACCTGCATCTGTTGCCCCACCTTTTAGCACCACTAGTGGTTTCACTGCTGTGATGTTCTTCATTGATTTCAACAGAGACTCGCCATCACCGACGTTTTCGATATACGTAAGAGCAACCTTGGTTTCAATGTCACTCGCGAAAAAATCGAGGAAATTTTCCACACTGATCTGCGTTGCATTGCCAGCAGAAATGGCTCGCGCAATTCCGACACCGCTTTGCCGCGAGTAGTTCAGAAAGCTCGAGACAAAATTGCCACTCTGCGAAGCAACGGAGATGCCTCCTTGAGGCGGGTACGGCGCAACGATCTGCAAACACAACGATGCAGGTGTGCTGACAACGCCTTGACCATTAGGACCAGCAATGAGCATTCCCAATGAATTAGCGAGAGAGAGAAGCGACGCTTCTGCAACTTCACCTGATTCTCCAGATTCGCGATACCCGGCACTGGCAATGAACGCGCTTGTTATTCCCAATTGTGCACATTGTTTCAGCAGCGCTTCGTTCGAACTTGCTGGTGTACAAAAGAAAGCAAGATCAATTTCTCCGACGGGCAACTCTGACAGATCAGAAACCGTCTGGATACCAAGAATATTTTCGCGTTGCAAGTTTGTGGCATATACGCCACCCGCAAACTGATTTGCTAAAGCGTTGTGCAACGAAACAAACCCAAACTTTCCCGGATGGCTTGAAGCCCCGATAACAACAATCGCGCGCGGATTGAACAGTGCATCAAAATGCTTGGCGGTTGGCAGGAACGCACGTGCTGCCGCTGTCGAATCTTTGTTTTGGACCCGACCAACTCCAACAAGTGCGTCCACTGCAACTAGAGAACCATCGCTTCGCGCAATAAGTGGATTGATGTCCAGAGAATCGATTTCTGGATGGGCTACGCATACTTGGCTCATGTTGGCCAACACGGTTGCTAGTTGCAAGCGATTAATCGGCAGAGTGCCACGAAAAGGTCCAAGTATCGACTGATGGTCCACATCGTTAATCATCTGCATTGCTTGGTCAACATTGAGAGGAAGCGGGCGAAGCACCACATCATCAATCGCCTCAGCGAAAACACCACCAATGCCAAGCGCAACCATGTAACCGAATTGAGGGTCATTGATCACACCAACGATCAATTCCCTGTCACCCTTCACCATTTCGGCAACGAGGAAGGAAACCTCGCCGTCTGCGTCGGTGACAAGGTCCAACAAATCGTTGCATGCCCGTTTAGCGCTATCTATATCTGCAATGTTCAGACGTACGAGGCCTCGTTCCGTCTTGTGGGCAATGTTGTCGCCCGAAAGCTTGATGACCACTGGAAATCCAATTACTGCTGCAGCCTCCACTGCCTGTGCCGCTGATGCACAAACACGCTCCTGAGCGAATGGCACTCCAAACGGCAAGAGCAACTGTTTGGATGCGGCTTCAGAGAGCATTGTCGGAAGTGCCACAGAGTTAAACAATAGTTGACCGGTGACCAGGCACTACCCTTATCGCGTGCACATCGTGTCGACAGTGTTCATTGATTCTTTTGAAATGAGACAGGCTCCTGGGCCTTCGTCGCGGATTGACATCACCGGAATCTATTTTTCGCTTGCAGCCCAATCGCTGCCTCCCGTCACCATTGATCCACATTTAATGGCATTGATCTTCTGTCCACTTGGCCATGCAGGAAACGGCGTGTTTGAAGTGGTGTTTCGTAAAGGAATTGAAGAAGATTCCGAGCAGTTAGCCCGCAACGTCAGTCCATTTTCCGTCGAACCAGGCAAGTTCACCTACCGACTAGTTCGGGGTGAGATTGAACTTCACGAATTGGGTCAGATTTTTGCCCATTGCCGTGTAGATCTTGGCCCTTGGTCGATAGTTCCGCTCACATTGCTTCCGCCGGTTGCGTAATCGGAACTACAGTCTCGCCGTGACTTCTTCTGCATCGTTATCTCCCGAAATAGACGGCAAAGCAATTGCTCTTATCCGCGGTTTGGCAATGGATGCACCCTTGTATGCAAAGAGTGGACACCAAGGCACTGCAATGGCTCTTGCGCCTCTCGCCCACGTTCTCTACAGCAGAGTATTACGACATGCCCCACAGAACTCTGGCTGGAAGAATCGTGATCGATTTATCTTGTCAAATGGACACGCATCGATTTTGCAGTACGCCATGTTGTACCTCAATGGATATGGGTTAGAAATTGACGACATCAAGGCTTTTCGACAATGGGAATCGCAAACGCCTGGCCACCCTGAGGTTGGGCATACAAATGGTGTCGAAGTAACGACAGGTCCTTTGGGTCAAGGTTTTGCAAACGCGGTAGGCATGGCAATTGCTGAGAGAAATCTTCGCGAACGCTTCGGTGCAGATGTGATGGACCACCACACGTATGTGCTTGCTGGTGATGGTTGTTTCATGGAAGGTGTAAGCCATGAGGCAGCTTCATTGGCTGGTCATCTTGGCTTAGACCGATTGGTCTGCATTTTTGATGACAACGGAATCACGATTGATGGAAGTACCACGCTCACCTGCTCAGACGATGTTGCGAAACGTTTCTCTAGTTATGGCTGGAATGTCATTCATGCTGGTGAAATCGGCGACGACCTCGATGCCCTTGAAAAGATGCTCAACGATGCTCGCAACCACGTTGATCAACCAACTTTGTGCATCTTGAAGACTCACATTGGCTACCCATCGCCCGATTTCACGGATGTGCATGAAGCCCATGGCAATCCCTTTACTGCAGAACATGTGTCAAAGACAAAAGCAGTTATGGGAATTCCAGACGAGCCATTTTGGGCTCCGTCTGAAGTAGTTGCTCAGTATCGTGCGCATGCGTTGAACAGGGGTGCAGCATTCCTCAGCGCATACGACGCAGCTCTGGCCCATGCAGAAGGAAAGCATGGTTTCGAACAGTGTTGGGCAGAGCCCAGCGGCGAAGCGATCTCTAATTCAATGCCGACATTTGCTGCGGATTCAACTCTGGCTACAAGGCAAGCAATTCAACAGTGTATTGAAGCAAGTGTTCCGGTGCTTCCAGGATTGTTGATTGGCTCAGCAGATCTCACCGGAAACACCGGCGTAAAAGTGAAATCAGTTGGCGCACAGTCGAAACACCTTCCAACAGGTCAACAGGTGTACTTCGGTATCCGCGAGCATGCAATGGGTGCAGCAATGGTTGGCATGGCACTCCATGGTGGAACCGTTCCAGTCGGGGGAACATTCTTCGTTTTTGCTGACTACATGCGTCCGGCAATTCGACTTGCAGCGCTCAGTAAAGCTCGCGTTATCTTCGTATTCACTCATGACTCGGTCGGTGTTGGCGAAGACGGACCAACTCATCAACCGATAGAGCATCTTGCAAGCTTGCGAGTGATTCCAGGTCTGCAAGTAATTCGTCCTGCCGACTCAAATGAAACCAAAGTTGCTTGGGAATGTGCGCTCACGTACGACGGTCCAACAGCTCTCGTGCTCAGTCGTCAATCATTGCCGATCACCACCGATGGCGATGCCGTGCGTTTTGGTGCTGAAACGATTAGTACGACAAGTGATCCCGATCTCATTTTGGTTGGCACTGGTAGTGAGGTTTCAGTTTGTGTTGGTGCCGCCAAAATACTGGCTGATTCCGGTACGAAAGTCAGCGTTGTTTCTATGCCAAGCATGGATCGTTTCGAACAGCAGCCTGCGCAGTACCGCATCACAGTCTTTCCGCCGAATGTTCCTGTCGTTTCGGTTGAAGCTGGGGTTACGTTTGGATGGTCGAAATATGCAGACGTCAGTGTTGGTATTGATCGATTTGGCGCTAGTGCACCTGGTTCAACCGTGTTGAAGAACCTAGGAATATCTGCCGAGAACGTTGCAGAGCAAGCCCGTGTGGTCTTAAGCAAGGCGAATTAAACAAATGCCAACAAGTCGACTCACTGATCTGTTCACTGCTGTCGGCCAAAGTCCATGGCTCGACAATCTCAAGCGTGAGTACATCGTCAATGGAGATTTTGCTCGTGTGTTGGCATCTGGCATCAGAGGTTTGACGTCAAATCCGACAATCTTCCAAAAAGCGATCCAGGGATCAGCGCTCTACGACGATCAGTTCCACGAATCCGTACAACGTGGGCTCACAACGGAAGAGACGTATTGGGAGTTAGTTGTTTCGGACATCGTCGGAGCTCTAGACATCTTCGCCCCGTTGTATGTTTCTTCCTCGGGTCTTGATGGCTTCGTCAGCGTTGAAGTATCCCCTGGCCTCGCACACGATATGGAAGGTACGGTCGCTGCTGCTCAAGAACTGCATGATCGCATTGCGCGCCCCAATGTGATGATCAAGGTACCTGCAACGCAGGCATGCATTCCTGCGATCGAAGAGATCATCAGCCGTGGAATAAACGTCAATGTCACACTCATCTTTGGGCTTGATCGTTATCAAGAAGTCATGGATGCATACCTTCGCGGTTTGCAAAGACTCAGCAAGACGAATCCAAGCAAAGTCCAAGACGTTGCTTCGGTTGCAAGTTTCTTCATCTCCCGTGTTGACTCTGAAGTCGACAAACGCCTAGATGTCATTGGCACTCAAGAAGCTCGTGATCTTCGTGGTAAGGCAGCTATTGCTCAAGCGAAAATTGCCTATGAGATGTTTGAAAAGGCTTTTAGCGGAGATGTTTGGCGTTCGCTAGCCAAGATCGGCGCTCAAGTGCAACGGCCTCTGTGGGCTTCCACCAGCACAAAGAACCCTGATTACCCCGACACCATGTACGTTGACGAACTGATTGGTCCGCACTCTGTCAACACACTCCCCGATGCAACCATGGATGCGTTCAGTGATCACGGAACGATTGCGCAAACGATCACGAGCAACGTCGATTTCGCGCGAAAGGTATTGGATGATCTGAGTCGTCTCGGTATCGATATGGCCGCTGTTGCTTATCAGTTGGAACATGATGGAGTGCTTTCGTTTCAGCAAAGCTTCAACGAGTTACTTGCAGTTCTTGAAGCCAAGAGGAAGTAAGCATCCTGTGGCAGGTCAAAATCTAGAACAAGCGGTTGCCGCTCTCGTCAGTGAATTTGGCGGAAAGCATGATTCTGATTACGTGACCCACATGATCATTACGGCGCTTGGTTTAGGCACAGACAGCACTTCCACGCTTGATCTGAAGATCGCATCTTCGGCTTTGAAGGAAATGCGCGAAGCCTTCGCGATGTTTGATCCCTACGCGAATCGCAAGAAGGTGACCATTTTTGGCTCAGCGCGAACCAAAAAAGATGACCCTCTCTATTTGCACACGCAAAACGTTGCTGCGGAGTTGGCGCTTCAGGGCTGGATGGTGGTTACGGGGGCAGGTCCAGGAATCATGGAAGCGGGAATGGTTGGCGCTGGACGCGACCAATCGATCGGCGTATCCATTCGTTTACCTTTTGAAGCAAGTGCCAACCCAATCATCGCTGGAGATGGAAAGTTTGTCGAAATGCGTTATTTCTTCACGCGCAAACTCATGCTCATGAAGGACTCTCAAGCATTTATTTGTATGCCTGGTGGATTTGGCACATTGGACGAAACCTTCGAACTCCTCACACTGATGCAAACTGGTCGCGGCGCCATTGCGCCAACAGTGTTGCTTGATCTTCCTGGGGACCACTTTTGGCGAACGATGGATGAGTTCATTAAGGCACAACTCTTGCCTCGTGGCTTGATCTCGGCGTCTGACCTCGCGCTGTATCGGGTGTGCGAAACTACTCACGACGCGGTCAAGGAAATAGTTGATTTCTACAAGGTATTCCATTCGGTTCGATTTGTTGGGAAATTTCTCATCATTCGAATGAACCATCAGATCAGTGGCTCTGATCTTGAGGCACTGAATGCCGAATTTGGTTACTTATGCAAACAGGGCGGATTCGAAATGTGTGAACCAACCTCGCAAGAAATTCAGAGCTCCGACAACCTCGATAAGTCCAGATTGAGGTTTGAGTTTGTTCGCAATGATTTAGGTGGGCTTCGCGACGTGATCAACCGAATCAATCAAGCCGGCTGAGCACACCAATTGCCTTCTCCACTGCCCTGCGGGCCTGTGTGAGTTGACGCTCAAGCTCTGGACGCTTTGCTTCCCCAGCACGATGAGCCTCTTTAAGTGCATCAAGTGCCTTGTCGGCAAGGTCTTCAGAGATGCTTTGTAGGTTGCTTACTATTTCTTCCACGGATGCCACAGAGAAACTGTACTTCGTCTATCGTTATCGCTCGTGCCAAAGCCTAAAGACCTCCATGAATATGTCAGCTTCTCTGATCCAAATTCGGACCAGACCTGGATGATTGACGCCACTTATCTGAAATCAAACTGGACCTGCATTTATGGGTCAGGATGCAAGGGTGTGCTCGACGATGACGCAACCAAATTGCAGCACGGATGTTGTAGTTACGGTGCACACTTCATCGATAAGAAAGATCTTGCGTCTGTAAAGAAATCAGTTGCACGTTTGAAGCCAGAGCATTGGCAAAACATGGAACGCGGCAAGAACGGCAAATGGCTGGGCAAGGAACGCGATGGAGCCGACGTAACACGCAAGGTAAACGGCGTGTGCATTTTTCATAACGACGCTGATTTCGCGGGTGGTCTCGGATGCGCGTTTCACATCGCTGCACTTGACGCTGGTGAGCGACCAATGGACTGGAAGCCTGATGTCTGCTGGCAGGTTCCTTTGCGTCTTGAAGAATTCACGGAAGATGACGGACATGTTGTGTCCTTCGTTCGCGAATGGAAACGACGTGACTGGGGTGAGGGCGGCCACGACTTCCATTGGTGGTGTACCGATGACTCAAAAGCATTCGTAGGCAAGAACCCTGTTTACGAATACCTCAAGGATGAACTGACAGAACTAGTTGGTCCAGCGATCTACAAAATGATTGTTGACACTCTGTCGCGAGATAACTCGGTTGCTGTTGCACACCCGAAGATGAAAAAAGCGAAAAGCTAGTTCCCCGATTTTTTCGAGAACTTACGGCGATCCTCTAACGTGAGATAACGCTTGCGGATACGAATGAAGCGAGGCGTAACTTCTACGAGTTCGTCATCACCAATCCACTCAATTGCCGTTTCCAGCGTGTGAGTTACTGGAGTAGCCAACTTCGGACCATCATCGTGACTGTGCGTGCGAATGTTGGTCTTTTCTTTGGCACGAACTGCGTTAACGACCATTTCGTCTTCACGCGAGTTCTCGCCTACAACCATTCCTTCGTAGGTGTCATCACCAGGTGATACGAAAAGCGTTCCACGAAGCTGCAAGTTGTCAAGTGCATAGGCAGTTGTTGTTCCCATACGGTCAGCGATCATCGCTCCACCCAAACGGTGCGGAAGTTCTCCACACCAAGGCATCCAGCCTGCAAGGCTTTGGTGCAACAGTGCTGTTCCCCGAGTAACGGTAAGCAACAATGAACGGAAGCCAATGAGGCCACGTGAAGGCGCCTCAAAGCTCACGATGGTGCGACCAGGGTCTCCTGGACGTAGATCGGTGATGCGACCCTTGCGGGGTGCAAGTGCCTGAGTGATTGCACCGACATATTCGTCGGGCACGTCACATGTTCCTGATTCGAGGGGCTCTTGACGCTTGCCATCAATTTCTTTGGTGATTACTTCAGGACGGCTTACTTGCAACTCAAAACCTTCACGGCGCATGTTCTCGATAAGTACAGCAAGCTGCAACTCTCCTCGACCGGCTACTTCCATCACTTCAGCAACTTCGGTGTTGGAAATTTTGATACTTACGTTTCCGAGAATCTCTTTATTCAAACGATCGCGAAGGTGGCGACTCGTGAGGTACTTGCCGTCGCGACCTGCGTATGGCGAAGTGTTCACACCGAAGCTCATGCGAAGCACGGGCTCATCAACTTCAAGCCGAGGAAGCGCAACCGGATTGTCAACTGACGCAATAGTGTCGCCCACTTCAACTTCTTCGATACCCGACAAAATGAACAAGTCTCCAGCAACAATTTCGGTTGCATCAGATCGCTCAATACCGGAAAACTGAAAGAGGCTGCTGAGTTTGCGCTTTAATATCGGAGCAGCATTCGTCTCTGTTGGCTTTTGGATTACAGCAACGTTTTCACCCTTGCGCAACACTCCAGAGATGACACGACCGATCGCCAAACGTCCGAGGTAATCGGAGGCATCCAAGTTGGTCACCATGGCTTGCAACGGTGCACTTGCATCATTCTTCGGCGCAGGAATGTGCTCAACAATTGCATCAAGCAGCGGACTTAAATCGGTGTCCATCGGCGGCATGCCGAGGCCCTTCATTGCACGACTTTCACGCGCAACGGCAGAATACACAGGGAATGAAAGATGATGATCTTCGTGAGCGAGATCGAGGAACAGCTGCTCGACTTCAAGCAGCACTTCTTCCTTTCGCTCATCTTGACGGTCAACTTTGTTAATCACCAGAATTACCGGAAGATCAAGAGACAGTGCCTTTGACAGAACATAACGAGTCTGTGGAAGTGGGCCTTCTGCAGCGTCTACCAGTAACAGAATTCCGTCAACCAATGCAAGTGCTCGCTCAACTTCACCACCGAAGTCAGCGTGACCTGGAGTGTCTACCAAGTTGATCTTGGTTCCTTTCCACTCAATTTGAGCCGCCTTAGCCAAAATGGTGATTCCGCGTTCGCGTTCTTGATCGTCATTGTCCATGACTCGATCGACCACCGCAGAGTGTGCAGCGAAAGTTCCCGTACTACGCAAGAGCGCATCTACAAGGGTCGTTTTGCCATGGTCTACGTGCGCCACTAGGGCGATATTCCGTAAATTGCTTGATTGTTGTGTCATTTGTTGGGGGTGATGTGAAAAAGCCGGGAGTGGCTGATCTAAATCTCTTCCTCTTCGCTTTCTTCGTCGTCTTCATCGAATCGCACTCCGTAGCGTTCCGCTATGGC
>JBEGVD010000118.1:0-7587 GCA_041178585.1 Actinomycetota bacterium | reverse complement strand
TGGGCGAGTAATCAGCCGACCAATCGCCGGTACGCGTAAGCGAGGCCGAACAGATGAGCACGATCGCAAACTTGCTGCTGAACTGCGCGAGAACCCAAAGGAAGTTGCAGAGCACGTGATGCTGGTGGACTTGGCGCGTAATGACGTAGGTCGAGTGGCCAAGTTTGGTTCCATGAATGTGGACGAACTCATGACCCTTGAGCGTTACAGTCATGTGATGCACATGACTTCTCAGGTGTCGGGTGATATCCGTGAAGGACTTGGCCCTATCGATGTATTGAGGGCAACACTTCCAGCTGGAACGGTAAGTGGTGCGCCAAAGGTGCGAGCCATGGAAATCATCGACGAACTAGAGCCCGTAAAGCGAGGACCATATGCGGGCGTTGTGGGCTACGTGGATTTCAGTGGCAACCTCGACACGGCAATCGCTATTCGCACCATGTTCATTGGTGCCCACGGTGCTTCATTGCAAGCAGGTGCGGGCATTGTTGCAGACAGCATTCCCGAAGAAGAAGACTTGGAGTGCTTCAACAAAGCAGCAGCATTGTTTGCCGCTGTACCAGCCGCTCGCCGCATGAGCGCGCAACGCAAAGTTCAGCAGTAAGTACATGATTACCGAGACTTTTTGGGTGCCGTTGCAACGCGATGTCATTACTGCAACCGGTGCAGACGCGCGCACCTACTTGCATTCGCAACTCAGCCAAGACGTTGTGGGTATGCGAGTTGGCGAGACACGCCAATCGCTCTTGCTTCAGCCAACGGGAAAACTTGATGGCATTGTCCGCGTGACATGCGTTGAGGGTGAGACATTTGTTCTTGACACAGATCCCGGTTGCGGTGAAGCCGTGCTTGCTCGCTTGAATCGATTCAAAATTCGCGTCAAGGTTGAATTATCACTTGGTCGTGAATCGTGGGTTGCAGTTCGCAATGTTCAGACGCCGATACCTGGATCGATTCCAGCATGGCGATGCGACGGATCGGCAATAGACCTGCGTAGCGAAAGCGCAATTGCAGAATTGAAGCAGGGTTCGCTCGAAGATTATGAGCAAGCACGCATCATTGCCGCATGGCCAACCATGAATGTTGATGTCACGGAATCGTCCATACCTGCAGAAACAGGAATTACTGAAGTTGCTGTCAGTTTCACAAAAGGCTGTTATCCGGGGCAGGAGCTGGTGGAACGGATGGATTCACGTGGGTCTATCGCGCCACGAAAATTGCGATACGTACAGGTGGTTGAGGGTGCTGTGGTTGGTCAAGAAGTGGAGCATGAAGGACGTCAAGGATTGGTCACTTCAGTTAGTGGAGCTCATGCGCTTGTAGCGTTTAAGCGATGATCAGGATGAACGGTGTTCAAGCATTTGAGATAATCGCCGCAGGAAGCGATAAATCAG
This sequence comes from Actinomycetota bacterium, assembly GCA_041178585.1. Taxonomy (GTDB): domain Bacteria; phylum Actinomycetota; class Acidimicrobiia; order Acidimicrobiales; family Ilumatobacteraceae; genus UBA3006. The sequence goes on along the minus strand of JBEGVD010000118.1, from coordinate 6,193 downwards.
ATTTCGCCAATGTCACAGTTCCAGGTTGGGGCTGGCCAGCGCTCATTGGCATCATCAGCACGTTGTTGCTTGTGGATATTTTGGTAGTCCATCGCCGTGCACATGTCATCAAGCTGAAGGAAGCAGCAATTGAGTCCATCGTCTGGATCAGCTTTGGTGTTGCGTTCATGTTTGTGGTGTGGTGGATGTTTGGGGGGCAAGCCGACGGACACAAGGCTGGCATCGAGTACATCAGTGGCTATCTGATTGAGAAGAGTCTGAGTGTTGACAATGTGTTTGTCTGGGCGATGATTTTTACCCATTTCCAAGTTCCTCGCCAATATCAACATCGCGTGCTGTTCTGGGGAATCTTTGGTGCGCTTGTGATGCGTCTCATCTTCATATTCCTGGGCGTTGCCGTTATCGAGCGCTTCAACTACATCTTGATCGGTTTCGGGGCATTCCTTATTTACACGGGTTATGGCGTACTACGTCATGGTGATGATGACGTCAACCCCTCAGAAACAAAAACAATGAAGTTGTTTCATAAGTTCGTGCCCACAATTGACGAACTAGACGGCCAGAAGCTCATCACCCGTGTTAATGGGAAGCGATTTGCCACTCCGTTGCTTGCGGTGCTAGTGATCATCGAGATTTCAGACCTCATTTTTGCTGTGGATTCTGTACCTGCCGTGTTGGCCGTGAGCCACGAACAATTCATCGTGTTCGGCGCAAATGCGTTCGCCATCATGGGCCTGCGCGCGCTGTACTTCCTATTTGCAGACATTAAAGATCGATTCCGTTATCTCAAGCCTGCAATCTCTGTTTTGCTCATGTATGTAGGTGCAAAAATGCTCATTGCGCACTGGTACCACGTGTCAACGGTGATTTCTCTTGGATTCATTCTGACTGTCATGACAGTGGCGGTGGTGGCTTCTGTGATTCACGACCGCAAGCACTATTCTCCTCAGGGTGGCAATCGCTGACGAAGACATTGAGCGACTCCGTGACACGGTGTCGCTGGTTGATGTTGTTCAGTCCTATTTGCCATTGCGCAGGGTGGGTCGCAACTGGGTTGGGCTGTGCCCGTTCCATGCGGAGAAGTCTGGCTCGTTCAATGTGCGTGAAGAAACGAAGCGCTATCGCTGTTTTGGGTGCGGTGCTGCTGGAGACGTGTTCAAGTTTGTTCAGGAGATTGAGCACCTCGATTTCGTAGGCGCTATTGAGCATCTCGCAAATAAGGCAGGCATACAACTGAACTACACCACGGGTGGTCAGAGCAAAGACCGCCAGCGGCGCAAGCAGCTTGTTGAAGTAATGAATAAAGCTGTCGATTGGTATCACGACAGGCTGCTGAATGCCCCAGATGCACGTGCAGCGCGCGACTACTTGCGCGAGCGCGGCTTGTCGGGCGATGTTGCACGCCAATTTAAAATTGGCTGGGCGCCTGACGATTGGGATGCCATGAGTAAAGACATCGGCATTTCAATTGACATGTTGCAAGAAGTTGGCCTTGCGTTCATCAATAAGCGCGGTCGTCCACAGGATTCGTTTCGCGCACGTGTGTTGTTTCCTATTTTCACCGACGCAGGAGATGCGGTTGCATTTGGCGGTCGCATACTTCCTGGAAGTACCGACCCGGCGAAGTACAAGAACTCTTCAGAGACAACTATCTATGCAAAATCAAAAACGTTGTATGGCTTGAATTGGGCGAAGCAAGACATCGTTACCGCTGACGAAGTAATTGTGTGCGAGGGCTATACCGACGTCATTGGTTTTCACCGTTCAGGAATTACTCGTGCGGTGGCAACCTGCGGTACTGCGCTCACCGAAGAGCACGTGCGCTTGCTGAAACGATTCGCAAACAAAGTTGTGCTTGCCTTTGACGCAGACAATGCAGGTCAGGGTGCGGCCGAACGATTCTATGAATGGGAGAGTCGCTACAAAGTGCAAGTGAGTGTTGCCAGGTTCCCTGATGGAAAAGATCCTGGCGATCTCGCATCGAGTGATCCAGAAGCGTTGGCGACCGCAATTAAGAATGCACAACCATTTCTTGGATTCCGCCTGCAACGTGTTCTGAATGCAGGGTCAATTGCAACCCCTGAAGCTCGTTCGCGAACTGCGGAACAGGCAATGGCCGTCATCAACGAGCATCCCGATATGAACGTGCGCAAAATTTATGCAGGTGAAGTGGCTAGTCACGTTGGTATTGCCGCAGCAGATTTGGTGAAGGTCGCAGAACGCGGTTCACGTCGGCCAGAGGTTCGCGCTGCCGTTCCCTCGCAATCTGGGCACAAGCGTGAAAGTGCCGAGTTTGTTGTGTTGGCACTCATGATTCAGGACTGGAATGCCATTGCATCGTGGATGAATGAGGCTTTGTTTGCTGACGATGTCTATCGCAGGGCGTTTCTGGCCCTCATTGCGTCTGAGGGAGAACTGACCGCTGCTCTTGAAGCAGCCGACCCTGAGGCGCGTGAAGCGTTAGAGCGGGCGGCCGTTGCTGACGTAGAGTCACAGCCAGATGCTGAAGCATTCAATCTCATTTCCGCGGCAGTGCGACGAGAACTTTCGTTGCGCGTTAAGAACGTTGACCCAGAGCAAATTCGGGTTGACCGCGATGCTCGAATGCTGCTGGAGCAAATGGAAAACCCCGCAACGTCACACGACGCTGCTGAACAACTCTTGGGTTGGCTAAACATGCGCATGGGTGATCACGCATGAGAAGTTCAATCTCAAACGATTCAGGCCCAGATGCCGTTCGCATGTATCTCAATGAAATTGGGCAAGTGGATTTGCTCAACGCAGAGGATGAACGGCGTCTTGGCAAACTGATCAAAGATGGAATTGCGGCTCAGGTTGCACTTGATGCTGGTGAAGGAAATCTTGGTTTACGCGAACGTCGCGCTTTGCAGCGTGAGATCAAGGAAGGCGAGAAGGCTAAGGAGCACATGGTGCGCGCCAATCTTCGCCTAGTCGTATCCATCGCTCGCCGTTACGACCGCAAAGAATTGCAACTCGCAGACTTGATTCAAGAAGGCAACATCGGCTTAATGCACGCCGCAGATAAGTACGACTTTGAAAAGGGCTTTAAGTTTTCAACGTACGCAACCTGGTGGATCCGCCAGGCGATGACCCGCGCGATGGCCGACCAAGGTCGCAATATTCGTATTCCTGGTCACATGATGGAAATTGTCAATCGCGTGCATCGCGTTGAGCGAGAGTTGGCTACCGAACTTGAACGCGACCCACTGCCAGAAGAAGTTGCCGTTCGCTGTGGACTCACGGTTGACAAGTTGCTTGAAGTGATGCAAATTGCTCTCACTACAACGAGCCTCGATGCTCCAGTGGGAAGCGACACCGATGACTTAACCGTTGGCGACACCATTGCCAGTCAAAACGAGAACAATGATCCGCAGGAAGTTACGGAAAAGGCGTTGCTCAGTGAAGCGGTGGAGCGCACGTTGAGCGACTTGCCTCCGCGCGATCAAGAGATTGTTGCGATGCGATTCGGCATTGGCAAATACGTTGGTCAGGTGCACACATTGGAAGAAGTAGCCAAGATTCAGAAGGTAACGCGAGAGCGTGTGCGCCAAATTGAGCAGAAAACCCTTGCACGACTGCGCCATCCACACAACAGTGCCAACCTGCGCGCATTTATGGATGACAACTAGCCTGTAGGCATGAGTAACGCTCCAGGTACCGCACGGCGCAAGGCCTCGGACTGGAAAGTGGTCACGGTGACCAAGGATGGTCGTGGAAGCAGTAAACCCGACTACCTCGTGACCGAAGAGCCAATGGAGATTCGGGCGGAAGGCCCGGGCCAAGAGCCTGAGCAGATATCGGTCACCATGCGCACTCCGGGAAACGATTTCGAGCTCGCAGTTGGTTTCTTATTCACCGAGGGAATGGTGCAGCAACCAGACGATGTGCGCACGGTGAAGTATTGCGAACTGGTGGAGGGCGAAGAACAGAAATACAACATCGTCACAGTGGCTTTGTCGCGTGGGTTTGACATGGCATTGGCTCGGCGCGCGATGGTGACGTCTTCGAGTTGCGGCATTTGTGGAACAGAATCCATTGACCAACTGTTACAGGCAACCACGCCAGTAGATCGCGAAAGTGGTCCGGTGATTACTGCTGAAACACTGATGTGGATTTCTGATTCGGTGCGTAAGTCACAGCCAACGTTTGATCGCACTGGTGGCTTGCATGCCGCCGCGCTCTTTGATGCCAAAGGAAACATTTCACTTGTTCGTGAAGACATTGGTCGCCACAACGCAGTAGACAAAGTAATTGGCGCAAGCGTTATGGCAAAGTCGGTTCCGCTGACCAAGCATGGACTGTTTTGCAGCGGTCGATTGTCGTTCGAGATTATTCAAAAAGCAGTGATGGCTCGCATCGCATTCATTGCTGCGGTTGGTGCGCCATCAAGTTTGGCGGTTGAAACTGCAGATGCTTTAGGAATAACGCTTGTTGGGTTTTTACGCGATGGCAAAGCCAACGTGTACACCCACGAACACCGAATTCAGATGTAGTTAGCTAAACGTTGCTTGCGCGCTTGCGGTTTTGCGCAAGACATCTTCATCCAACGTGAATCCAAGTCCCGGTTTATCGGACAAGTGAATCCAACCCTCTCCGTCGGCTTCAATGGTTTCGGTCATGATGTAGTCGCGACGTGCGGTTGACCACTCTGGTGGGTCAAACGGGAATTCAATAAATGGTGCGCCAACGGTTCCTGCCGTGAGATGCAGGTTGGCCATGACGCCAATTCCGTTGCCCCACGTGTGCGGAGTGAAGATCTTTCCTGCAGCCGCAACTTCTTTTGCAAATTTGGCAAGACCAGTGATGCCTTGTGTGCATACGGCATCTGGCTGGAACACATCGAAACAACCGCGCTGGAGTAACTCGCGGAATTCATACGGCTCACGGGTTAGTTCGCCACCAGCAATGCGAATCTTTACGCGCTTGCGCAGCTCGGCCATACCTTCGTAGTCACCGCGGTGCAGTGGCTCTTCCATCCAGTACACGCCGTGACTTTCAAGAACGAGTGCAACGGCAGTTGCATGGTCGACACTCCATGGCTTTGCCGTGTCCCACGGCATGCGCCAACCCTGATTGCAGTCGACCATCAATTCGATGCTGTCGCCCATGTCCTCGCGAATTGCCTTGATAATGGCGAGGTCGTCTTCAAGATTCGGACGTCCAAAGCGAATCTTCAGCGCAGGGAAACCGAGCTCGCGGGCTTGGCGGGCAACTTTGACCATGTCGGGAAGGCTGCGGTGAACACCAGAAGATGCGTAAGCACGGATCTTGTTGCTGAATCCGCCAATCATGCTCCACACGGGCTCGTTCTTGATTTTGCCAATCAAGTCCCACAGCGCCAAGTCGAGTGGCCATGGGCGTCCCGCATGAAACTCAATGTTGGACAGCACTGCTGCGTGACGCTCAATGTTCAGTGGGTCTTCGCCAATGAAATATCGCTGGTAGTCAGAGAAGCCATACATGGAGTCGCCCGAACCAATACCGCAGTTACCTGCATCGTCAAATACTCGAACGATGGTGGCAGGGAATTGTGTGCGCGGGCGAGTGTCCCACGAAGCAGGAAACGGTGGATCAAGCGGCAACTGATGGTGCGTGATCTCGATTCGAGTGATCGTGGACATGCTGTTTTTCCGAACTACGCGCGCATGCGTGAGCCACTTGGATCCAAGACAGGCTCAAGTTGCAACGCTGCTGGGCGAAGTTTGCCGATGATTTCAATTTCAAAACCAGTGGTGCCTTCGGCTGCAAGTTCGGTTGGGATGTAACCAAGTGCAAGTGACACACCGGAGTAGTGGGCGTATCCACCCGAGGTGATCCAGCCAACAACGTTGCCGTTGTGCCACACCGGTTCGTCACCAATGACGTCAGCCGGACGCTCAGGATCTACATCAACCGTGAACATCACGAGCTTGCGCTTTGGTCCACCATTTTTCATTTCGGCTTCAACTGCAGCACGACCGATGAATTCGTGATCGAACTTCATCGCACGCTCCATGCCGGCTTCGAGTGGTGTGTAAATCGGGCGGTACTCGCGGTACCACGTGCCGAAGTTCTTCTCGAGACGCATGGTGATCAGTGCGCGGAATCCGAACAAACGCATGTCGTATTCCTTGCCTGCTTCCATGATGAGGTCGAACAGATAGCGCTGGTATTCCGGCGCAATCCACATTTC
>JBEGVD010000117.1:0-5365 GCA_041178585.1 Actinomycetota bacterium | reverse complement strand
TCGAAGAAGTCGACCACCACTTCGGCAAGCGGCATTGAATACTGCATGTCTACGCGCTCTGGCGATAGGTACTCCAACTTGATCAGTTCGCCACGGCGCTCTTGGCACAGTTCCATGAGCGACCCGGTGTACTCCTTTGGCGTAATGATGCTGACTCGGAAAAACGGTTCTTCAATCGAAGCGATGTAGTTCGTCATTGGCAAGTCGGCAGGGTTATCCACCTTCAGCACTTGACCATCAGTTTTGTGCACCATGTATTCCACTGAAGGCGCGGTGGCAATAAGGGCAAGATTGAACTCGCGCTCCAAACGCTCTTTCACGATTTCCATGTGTAACAAGCCAAGGAATCCACAACGGAAACCGAACCCGAGAGCGCCCGAAGATTCTGGTTCGTAGGTGATGGATGCATCGTTGAGTTTCAAACGCTGCAGACTTTCGCGCAGGTTTTCGAAATCGTCTCCGTCAATTGGGAACAGACCGCAGAACACCATCGGTTTCGGATCGAGATAACCATCAAGCGGTTCGGCTGCAGGGTCGGCAAACGTAGTTACTGTTTCACCACTTCGTGCTTCACCTACATCTTTAATTCCCGCAATGAGGTAACCAACTTCGCCTGGCCCCAGTTCAGCGACCGGAGTTGGCACCGGCATGCGGGCACCGATCTCCAACACTTCGTGTGTTGCCTTCGTTTGCATGAACAACAATTTGCTTCCACTGTTCATACGACCGTTCATGACGCGAACGCTGGACACCACTCCGCGATACGTGTCGTATTGCGAATCAAAAATAAGTGCTTGCAGAGGCGCATTGATGTCGCCCTTTGGTGCTGGGATTCGTTCAATAACAGCGTCCAGTAGTTCAGGTACTCCAGCACCAGTCTTTGCAGAAATACGCAAGATGTCTTCGGCAGGAATGCCCAAGACCTTTTCGATTTCCATCGCATAGCGATCTGGGTCTGCAGCCGGCAAGTCGATCTTGTTCAGCACTGCAACAATTTCCAAATTGCTTTCTAGCGCTAGATAACAGTTGGCAAGTGTTTGCGCTTCGATACCCTGCGCAGCATCCACCACCAACACCACACCCTCACATGCAGCAAGCGAGCGACTGACTTCGTAACCAAAGTCCACGTGACCCGGCGTGTCGATGAGATGCAACCAATTGTCTTTCCATGGCACTCGAACGTTTTGCGCCTTGATAGTGATTCCGCGTTCGCGCTCTAAGTCCATGCTGTCGAGATATTGAGCACGCATGTCGCGAGACTGCACCGCCCCGGTGATCTCCAAAATGCGGTCAGACAGGGTCGACTTGCCATGGTCAATATGGGCAATGATCGAGAAATTGCGGATGTTGGCGAGATCCATGTGGGCGATGCTGTTCTGCTGGGTCGCTGGTTTGGGGTGAGAAACGACGCTTCAGCCCTCAAATTCTACAGTTGGGGGCTCGTAGGTGTCGCTGTTAGCCTAAAGAGTCCCGAAATTCACGGAACAACAGAACGAAAGACGGTTACTCGACGTGGCAAATATTAAGAGCCAAAAGAAGCGAATTCTCACGAACGCCAAGGCAACCCTGCGCAACCGCGCAACGAAGAGCGAAGTTCGCACCCGTATCAAGAATGCTGTTGACACCATCGGTACCGATGACAACCCAGAAGCCCTTCGTCTTGCTGTAAAGCGCCTCGACATGGCTTCGGCAAAGCGTGTGATTCATCCAAACACAGCAGCTCGCAAGAAGAGCCGCTTGATGAAGAAGATCAACGCCGCGAAGTAACTCGCTGCGCTCCTCCGCCCAAACGGCTGAGTCGAGCAACCAAAATTTCCATAATCAGTTCTTCCTCTAAGTCTTTGCCTCCGCGCAAATCGATATCGGCACGAGCCAGCAACTGCACTGCAGAAGAAATGTTGCGCGAACCCATTCTCTGATACGTGCTCAAATATTTCTTTGCCTGGAAGTCACTCTTTGAACCAATGAGGCTCATCGCATCTTGAGTTGACCGAACATCGGGACCATCAAGCTTCATGAGCTTGGTGTAATGACCGTGCAGCAACGACATCACTTGCAACGGGTGGTACTCACCGCTGCGCAACATGCGACGCAACATCACCAGCGCAGTGTTCGAGTCAGACTTATCGATGGCATCGGTTATGTCCCACGGCAAGACGCTTCCCTGATCTCCGAGGAACGGTTCGATGTCAGAACTGCTGAGTTTCTTTGCAGTGCCATAGGTTGAAGACAACACGTCGATGAGCGAAGGCAGTCGCGCTTGATCTTGACCGAGCCATTCGATAATTGATGCAACCGCAGCAGAGTCGAGCTTGAGGCCAGCCTCGGTGAACTGCTCCATGAACCAAGTGGTTAAGTCGTTCTTGCGACTTGGCGGAGAAGTGTTGAACGAGGTTGCGCCCGCAGCCTTCAACGCATCGGTAGTGGACTTGGCCAGCTTGCCTTCAGCCGTAATCACCAAGTGCGTGACGTCGAGTGGCCGCTCGAGATATTTGACCAATGGCTTCAATTGATCGACAGTTGCTTCTTGCAATCCCCGAAGCACCACAACTCGTTGGTCACCAAACAGCGACTCGGTTTGTGCACCCATGACCGCATTGGCAATTGCAGACTCTCGTTCGTCGGCCGTAACCGACTCGAGATCGTGGCTTTCAAACATGATGTTGCGGTCGCCATCACCAATGAGTTCGGTGGTGAGGTCGGTGAGCTTCGCAGAAACCAAACGCGAATCACTACCTGTTATCAGATACACCGTCACGAATGCATTCTCGCAGATCGGTGTAGTGCCACAAGAAATGCGGCCCAAACTGCCCACAGCAACACGTTCGCTACTCCCTGTGGAGAGATGCGCTCGCCCACTGCTGCAACCCACCACACCCAGCGAGTTCCAAACTGAACGGGCAACATGGCCAAATCGCACAATGGGCTCACAGCCGGACCGAACATGGTGATCAACAAACCGCAGATGAACGCAACCGGCATTCCTACGAGCATGACAAACCCTGCAACTGGTACAGCAAGCAAATTAGTTACCAGCGAGATTGCAGGAGCAGAGGAAAAGATGAACAGCGAAACAGGCATCACTCCCAACTGTGCACCAAGCGTTGTGGACAGCGGTTCTGTGAACCACTGTGGGCCATGCAGCAGTTTCTTCAGCCATGGCGTGACAAAAATCAGCCCACCAGTTGCTAACGACGACATCCACATGCCAATGGAGAGCACGAGCATTGGGTCGACAGCAAGAAGAACACCCACCGAATACAACAAAGCTTTGTGCGCTGGTAAGTCTCGGCCGCGGGCAAATGCAATAGCCGACATCGCAGCCATCATCGATGCGCGCAGAACCGAAGGCTCGGCCCGCGTCATCACCACGAACCAACCCAGCAGAAACAGAGTGAGTCCGAGTCGCCACCATGTGCGCGCACGATTGATGTACGAACCGAACACGGTAAGTACGAACGCAACGTTTTGACCAGAAACTGCAGTGAGATGCGATAACCCAGATTCACGAAAAGCAGTAATCATGGCTCGCGGTTGCGCGCGGTCATCGCCGATTACAAGCCCCATGAATAGGGCCGCATCATCGCGTGGCATGTGTTGTGCGGCTAGCAGCATGGTGGAACGAGCCTTATTTGCACTGCGAAATAGTGGAGAGGCTGGAAAAACTGTTTCGTCTGTGAACGTGACGCTGAATGTGCCAACAATATGTCGCGATGCATACCTTCGAACCGAAGTGCTCGGCAGGGGTGAGCGAACTCCTTCAACACGTAATACGTTTCCCGCTTCGCTCGACAACATTCGTCGACCAGCCACCGAGTGAGCCAATGCGAGATAGCGCTTACCTTCGATACTGAGCACCACTTGCGTTCCACCAAATTTTGCAACTGGGTCTTCAACAACGCGAGCAAAACCATTGAACGGCTCACTACTCGCCGAGCGCAGTTGCGTCCATTGAAAACATCCGTGCAACAACAGCACAGCGGCGCAGATACACAACATGGCTACCCGACGATGCAATAGCCCAGAAAAACCTGCAAATGCTCGTACAATTACAGAGTGATACACGACGGGATTGCTTTTCACCGCACACAGGTTCGCCAACGCGGCGGCCTGATAGCAGTTGGTACTTCACTCGCGATCTCTCTTATCGGATTACTTCTTGTTGCGTTGCCTGGATCGCTGTTTGGCGTGCTTGGCTTTTTGTTTCTCCTTGTTGCGCTGCCGGTACTTCCCATGCTTGGAGTACCCGCAGTTTCTTCGAACACGGCGTACTTGCTGGCATTTTTCCTCAGCATGGTGCTGTGGTTTGCTGTCGGACACGTTTCAGCACTTCGCGCAACGCGTAAAGCGGTATCAGGTTGGCCCGAATGGATACAAGAGTTTCGGCCATTTGCAGTTGGCATTTGGGTAGGCGCATTGCTCTCGCTAGCGATCAGCACTGTTGTGCTGGGCGCGCTGTAATTCAGCATTTACACCCCAACTAGTTTTCGCATTGCTTCAAACTTTGCGGGGCCAATTCCTTTTACATTCAATAGATCTTCTGGAGAACCAAAAGGACCGTTTGTCGTTCGGTAGTCAACAATTGCTTGTGCCGTTGATGGACCAACGCCAGGCAGTGCATCAAGTTCGGTTACCGAAGCACGATTGATATTCACCACACCACCTGAATCTGGTGAGCTGGGCGTTGATTGAACGCCGTTTACGCCAGGCTGAGGACGTGCGAATACCGGACGATCGGCCGCTCCTTTCGCGGGAACATAGATCTGCGAAGAATCCATGAGCGGCGTTGCCAAATTGACAACTTCTAAGTCGGCGCGTGCAGTTGCACCGCCTGCGGCAAGCACAGCGTCAATCATTCGGGCACCGTTTGGCAAGGTGTACACGCCAGGATTCTTCACCTCTCCCGCAACGTGAACCACAATGCTGAGAGATGAATTCACTTCTACTAGCGACGACACAGATAGACCGCCAGCAAGCGAAGTTGCAGTAAACGAAATAGTGGATTCAACGGGAGCGGGCGGAACACGCACCACCCACCATGCACCGACAGCAACTACCGCAACCGCTACTGCGGTCGAAATGACACGGCGAAATCCGAACCACTGAATTTGATCAATGAGCCGCTGATACACGGCTACATGTGTGCGAGTTTAAAACAGTTGTGCAGTCAGTTTTCTTCGATGCCCAACCGTACGCGGGTCTTCTGTGCCCATGATCTCAAGAATTTCGAGATACCGAGATTTTGCAACTTCATCAGTTTTTACTTGTGGAAGCAAACCTGCAAGTTCATTGTCAAAATCATCATTAATGACGAATGGTTCGGGTTCAAGAGCAACTTCAACCACAGGTTGCAACGCAGCCTCGC
>JBEGVD010000116.1:0-3880 GCA_041178585.1 Actinomycetota bacterium | reverse complement strand
ACGCTTATCAAACCGGCCGAGGCAGCATCAAGATGCGTGCGAAGGTCAGCATTGAAGAAGGTAAGCGCGGGCAAATGCTCATCGTCGTTACCGAACTTCCATATCAAGCAAGTTGTTCCGCAATTGCATCTCGTATTCAGGAACTTGTAGATGGTGGTGACCTCGACGGCATTGCCGACGTGAACGACAACTCATCAGGTGGTCAAACCAACCTCATCATCACGCTGAAGCGCGATGCAAACTCAAACGTGGTCATGAACAACTTGTTCAAGCTCACACAACTACAAACCAGCTTCCCCGTGAACATGGTTGCGCTTGTGCACGGAGTTCCACGCACACTCAACCTGCGCGATGCACTCGTTGGTTATGTCGATCACCAAATTGAAGTCACTACACGACGGTCAAAGTTCCGCCTGCAAAAGGCAACCGACCGTAATCACATTCTTGAAGGTCGCCTCAAGGCACTCAACGTCATTGACGAAATCATCAAGTTGATTCGTGCCAGCGAAGACGCAGCATCTGCTAAGGCCGCGCTGATGGGTAAGAAGTACAACTTCTCTGAGCGTCAAGCAATCGACATTCTCGACATGCAGTTGCGTCAACTCACGAGGTTGTCGCGCATCGACCTTGAAACCGAACAAAAAGATGTACTTGCTCGCATCAAGGAACTTGAATCGATCCTCAATTCCGACACGAAGTTGCGTGCGGTTATCTCCAAAGAACTCACCGCAGTTCGCGAAGCTTTCGCCACTCCTCGCGTGTGCAAAATTGCCGCCGATGTTGGTGAAATGAGTGTTGAAGACTTGGTCGACAACAAAGAACTCGTCATCGTGATGACCCAAGCTCAATACATCAAAGCCGTGTCTGCTGATTCATTCCGCACACAAGGTCGTGGTGGCAGAGGAGTAAGCGGCGCCAAAATGAAGTCCGATGACATTGTGAGCAACGTCATCTTCACCACATCTCACTCGTACTTGCTGTTCTTCTCAAACCGCGGACGTGTGTACCGGTTGCGCGCACTCGACATTCCCGAGCGTGATCGCACCGCAAAGGGCATTCCAATTGTCAACCTGTTGCCGCTTAACCAAGGTGAATCCATTCAAGCAATCATTGACACTCGCGAGTTCCCAGGCGAACGCTTCTTGTTCTTCGCAACCAAAGAAGGACAAGTGAAGAAGACTCCGTTCAACGAATACGACTCAAGTCGCCGCGACGGTCTCATTGCATTGAAGTTGCGTCCAAAGGACGAACTTGTTCGCGTGATCGAAACTTCAGGTAGTGACGACGTCTTTATGGTGACGCGTGATGGTCAAACCATTCGCTTTTCCGAAAAAGGTGTTCGCCCAATGGGCCGATCTGCCGCAGGTGTACGCGGAATGAAGTTGCGTGCAAGCGACGAAGTGGTGTCGTGTGATGTTGCCAAGGATGACTCGGCAATTCTCATTATCACCGAGTCGGGATATGGCAAGCGCACCCAAGTCAGCAACTTTGCCCGTAAGGGCCGAGGTGGCATGGGCATGATTGGCATCAAACTCACCGGCAAAAAGGGTCATGTAGTGGCCGCTTTTATGGCGGGTATCGACGATGACATCGTGGTCGTTGCTTCGGGTGGAACCACCATTCGCACCCCAGTGAAAGAAATCTCCAGCCAAGGTCGCGCGGCAACCGGCGTGCGCATCATGAGCATGGATGACGGACAAGTTGTTGCCTCGGCAGCACTCGTTCTTTCTCACGACGAAGCATAAATACACAACCTCAAACAGAGCGAGGTAGTGCAACGCTGACCGTTGCACTCACTCTTGCGGTGATGGTGTTGCTGTTTACTGCATTTAACCGAGTCGGTGCATATCTCATCAATGCTGAACGCGCACGAATCATCAGCCAAGTCGGAGCACTTGCTGCCGTGTACGGCGGTGAACCAACTGCACGCGAAGTAGTGCAACTGAATCACGCAACAGTGTGTGAGTTTCGTAACCCTGCCAACGACACAGCATTCTTTGCCGTGTGCGTAGATGTTCAAGGCACACAACGGTTCGCTCACGCTGTCGATAGTTGGACAATCTCAGTGCCTACACTGGAACCGTGAGTAAAACATCTGCACGTGCACCACGGGTGCGTCGAGTTACCAGAGTTATTCGCGAAATCGATCCATGGTCCGCATTTAAAGTCGGGCTCGCATTTCATTTGGTGGTGTATTTCACCGTGTTGATCGCATCGGTGTTGTTGTGGAGCGTGGCCTCGGCAACGGGAACCATCGACAACATTGAACGTTTTATGATGTCGTTTGGGTGGGAAACGTTCGAGTTCAATGGTTGGCAATTGTTGCTCAACGAGATGTTGCTCGGTCTGCTACTGGTGGCTTTGCTGACCATCGTGTGGGTACTGGGTGCAACGATGTTCAACTTGATTACCGATCTTGTAGGCGGAATTCGGGTATCGGTGCTGGAAGAAGAGGTTCTGGTATCCACGGTTGAGGGTGACGGAAAGCGCCAGTAGGCTCATTTCCCCCGAAAGCAATTCGGGGCTATAGCTCAGTTGGTTAGAGCGCATCCCTGATAAGGATGAGGTCACAAGTTCGATTCTTGTTAGCCCCACGGAGGTAATGCAGTGAATTTCATCCGACGCGTACTGATGGTGCTTGGCATCGCGGGAGCCGCCGGAGCCATTCTCCGCCTCAAGGGTCGATCTGAACATTCCACATCCCGTGGTGGTTGGGCTCCTATGAGTCCGTCAGAGACCGATCCAACAAACACTCACTCGCCGAAGCAGTAGTAGTGGTGTTGACATCCAAAGTCGGAGTGCTTGGTGGCGGTGTCACTGGCATTCGAGTGGTCGAACATTTAAGCGCCCTTGGCCACACCAATATTTTGGTGAGCGACAAGGTTGCGGCTCGTGCGCAACGACTGGCTACTTCACACAGCACAGACACAATTCGTGTTGCACCAGTGGCACGCGAAGAACTGTTTGAGTGCGCTGTGGTTGTACTTGCTTTTGGTGCACCGCATGCACAACTGGCTGCACAATTTATTCAGCGTGGTGTTTCGGTGGTGTCGCTTTCTGACAACGTTGCCGACTGCATGAATTTGTTGGCGCTGGATATGCAAGCAAAGGAACACAAAACAGTGATTATCGTTGGAGCCGCTTCAAGCCCAGGTGTTACTGGGCTGTTGTTGCGATCGATGGCCAATCGTTTCGACACTATTGATGAGGCACACGTTGCCATGCATGGCACTGGCGGACCAGAGTGTGCACGCCAACACCACGACGCATTATCGGGCCAATCCATTGGCTGGCATGACAATGAATGGCTACGCCGACCATCTGGCAGTGGACGAGAGTTGTGCTGGTTTCCCGAACCAGTTGGCGCATACGACTGTTATCGCGCAGAACTTCCCGACCCGGTGTTGTTAAAGAAAGCAATGCCAGAACTCGAGCGCATTACCGCACGCGTGTCTGCAACGCGACGCGATCGATTTACTGCACGTTTGCCAATGCTTGCTCCTCCACACGCGGAGGGCGGCATGGGTGCAGTGCGCATTGAGGTGCGGGGTAATCGTGGTGGGTCACGAATTGTGGAAATAGCTGGAATAGCCGAACGTATTGCGCAACTTGCGGGTGTGGTGAGTGCGGCAAGTGCCTACGCCGTTGTAACAGGTGGGGTTACGGTGCACGGTGCTCGTGTGCTTGGCGAGTCAGAGCTACCAAATGCTGCACTCCTCGAGTTAGTACTGGCATCTGGTGTTCGACTGCACCAATTTGTCGGTGCGTAACAGCGATAGATTTTTCCTGTGTCGTCCCACAACCATTCAACTCACAGCGATGTGCATGAACACGCCAGCGAGTTAATGAAACAGAGTGGTCAGCGCTACACCACAAAACG
>JBEGVD010000115.1:0-3861 GCA_041178585.1 Actinomycetota bacterium | reverse complement strand
GCACGCGATGATGTGCCGTCACATTGCACAACATTTGGAATGTCTCCCGACACACGTTGCACAATCTCTTCGTCGAAGTCAACAGCAAGTACCTCAATGTTTTGCTCGACAAGCCCACGAGCTAACGCCTCGCCGAATCTGCCGAGACCGATGATGAGCACGCCACCACGATTAGCAGCTTCGGTTTCCGCTCTTTTTGCTTGTGAATTCGCGGGATTCGAGATCGTCATGGTGTCAGAGTGTCCGTTCTTTAACTACGAGGATATTCAGCATATGGCTAGCCCTGGGTTCACCCGATGAGCGGGCGTTCGCTCGGAAACCTAAACAAATTGGGGCGTGACCTCAGAACAATTGCTGCCACAAGCACGACTGGGCCGAGTCGACCTATGAACATCAGGAGAATGAGAACGATCCGTGTTGACGATCCCTCTGCTGTGGTCACGCCAGTAGAGAGGCCCACTGTTGACAATGCAGAGACCGCTTCAAATGCGGCAGCTGTAAGACCTGTTTCTCCAAGGGTCATGAGCACAAGAGTCGCTGCAGCAAGGACCCCAACCCCGACAAGTGCAACAGTTAATGCTTGGCGCTGCGAATCTTCGGAGATGCGGCGACCAAACATGTTGACATCGCGATCACCGCGAATTTCTGCCCAGATCACAAACGCCAGCAATGCAAACGTCGACACCTTGATTCCACCAGCAGTCGATGCGCTACCGCCACCGATAAACATCAAGATTGTGGATACGAGAAGCGATTCTTCGTTTAGCGCTGCCGTGTCAACAGAATTGAAACCTGCAGTTCGGGTTTGTGCCGAGTGAAAGAACGCCGAATGTAGACGCGCTGATTCGGGAAGCGCTCCGAGTGTGCGCGGGTTTGACCACTCAAAGACCAAAAATAACACCGTTCCGAGGAGGAGCAATACCCCGGTTGCGCTAATCATCAACTTCGAATGCATCGGCCACATTCTCCATTTCAATTTGTGCATAGCAAGTGACTGCAATACGGGAAAGCCGAGTCCGCCGAAGATAACTGCAAGAGAAATGGCAATGCTGAGGTACCAGTCGTTTGCAAAACCAATGAAACTGTCGGTGTACAACGCGAAACCAGCGTTGTTCCACGCCGAGATGCTGTGGAATACGCCGTGCACTGCTGCTGTGCCTAAACCATAGTTATATGTGAAGAAAAAACGTGCTGCAAGCACTGCGGCGAACAACGCTTCAAAGACCAACGTGGTGAGCACGATATTGCGAACGAGTCTGCCCACACTGCTGTAGCTATCGGTTCGCAGATCTGCGGCGAGAATGCGGGTATGAGACAGACCGATTCGGTCGGCAACGAGAAGAATCCCGATGCTGACAACGGTCACGATTCCGAGTCCACCAATCTGTATCAGAAACAGAATGATGCCCTTGCCTAAACCTGTCCAATGCGTTGCAGTATCCACAACGGACAGACCTGTCACGCATACAGCGCTGGTCGCGGTGAACAATGCGTCAAGAACGGTGGTTTTACGACCTGAAGCCGTGGCTTGAGGAACCAGCAAGAGCATCGTTCCAAAGCCAATCATTGCCGCGAACGAAATGGGCAATAAGCGGAACGGGTTGGAAAGCAACAATCTCCTCGCCCGTGAGGAAATAACCATCGCCCCAATCTAGATGCTGCACACGCAAACACTTCACACCAACCGAACTGCAGAAACCAAGGACCTATCGGTTACAGCGAATTCTGCTAATTTCACAACGATGAAGGTGCAGCGACAACGACCCTTAATGCGGACACATCTCTTCGTCATCGCTTCACTTGTGGCAATCAGCGCGTGCAGTGACTCCGATACGAGTGGTTCGCAGCAAACTGATGACGGATTCATCTTCACAGCGCCCGCCAACACCGACACTCTTTCCAACGATCTACCCGAAAGCGAAGTGGCTGCAATCGTTGCACTCGGGGCAACTGGCGCTGAGCGCCCACCTGTTGACGAACACCAACATGGTGGCTCTCATTCCGGGCCTTCAATTAGCGCCGAAGATCAAGCAGTTCTAGACACCGAGATCGAAACTGCTCGGTCGGTAATTAAAGATCTCGACACCATCGAGAAAGTTGCAGCGCGCGGATATGTGCTTGCTACAGCACCTTCTGCCGGAATTGGAACCCACTGGGTGCGATGGTCGCAGATTCTTGAGCCCTTCTCACCGGGAAACCCATCGATGGTGTTATTTGATCACAGCAAGTCCCCCCCAATGCTCGTTGGTTATTCATATGCCGTTCAATCAGCATCAGTGCCCGTGGGATTTACAGGTGATTCAGACATGTGGCATCGCCATGCAGGGCTGTGCGTTGCATTTTCTGGGTGGGTAATTCGCGAGAGATCAACTGGGCCAGACGCGTGCGACGGTTCGTTTATTGCAGGTGGAGACTTTTGGATGCTCCACGCGTGGATCGTTCCGCGTTGGGAGAATCGTGACGGCATATTTGCCCCATCAAACCCAAAGTTGTGTCCGAAAGATACTGGGCCAGACTTCCTACGGTGCGACGATCAGTCCTAACTCTGACCAAAGTCATAGTGCCCCCGGCATGAATCGAACATGCGACCTGCGGTTTAGGAAACCGTCGCTCTATCCACTGAGCTACGGGGGCCGGGGATGGTGCGAAATGTGGTCCGAAATTCGTCGACACACTTTGCGTCATCTATATAGAGGTTACTAGTGCCAGCAAGCGACTGGAAGAACCGCTGTGATGATCTTGCCTACTTGTACGACGCGTTGATTTGTGGATACCGGCCCTTGTGATCGGTGACCGGACCTACTGTTTCAGCGGGAAAGAACAAACCAAATCTTGGTCACTTAGAGACTTCCTGACAACGTAATTTTGCATTCGCAACAATTTGTTCAGCTGCTAAACGTCCGTCGTTGATGTTGTTTGTATCAAGAGTTAGCCATTCAAAAGTTGGCGTCGCGTGAGCAAGCGCAAGAATTGTATGTGCGGCTTGATGTCGTTCCGCTTCGGGAAGGTCCGGGACTGCGAGCTCAAAACTATCGATGAGTATTTCAAGAAATCTCTTGTACATCCGACTCACATTGCTACGAATTTCTTCGTCCAAATATGATGCAGCAATAAGTTGATCTATTAACTGATTGATGTGTGGCTCTAAAAGACTCGTGCCAAACAAAATCTCAATCTGCGCTTCAAGCCGATTTTCTGGTTCTATTGATGTCAAAGCGTTCAATACAATTTCTTCAACTGAAATCAACGCGCGACCAACAGCGGCTGAAATCATTTCTTCCCGAGAGCCCAGATAATGATGCACCTTTGATGATTGAGTCCCGGCCAATTTTGCGACGTCGGCAACAGTGAGTCCGGCAACGCCTTTCGTCGTGATAATCCCCACAACTGCGTCCAGAAGTTCTTCTCGTCGAATACTGCGCAAGCTGGGCCGGCCCATACGTCTCCTTGGTTGGCCGCAAATCTTGGTGATTTTGAGGCGTAGATTCTTTGTTAGATTAACTAATAAATCTACTTTCTGGGGGGAATCATGAAAGTTGTTGTAGTTGGAGCTGGACTAGCTGGACTGTCTGCGGCACGCCGTCTTGTTGCATCTGGTGTCGAAGTGGAAGTCCTAGAAGCGCGTGAACGAGTGGGTGGAAGAACTCTCAACCACGTCTTTGCCGATGGGTCAATAGTGGAAGTTGGTGGACAATGGGTAGGCCCCACACAAGATCATGCACTTGCGCTCATTGATGAATTGGGATTGTCAACCTTTGACACATACGACGAAGGTGATTACATCGTCTCGCTAAAAGGGAAAATCAAGAAGTTCACTGGTGACACTTTCGGACTGCCGCCTCACGTTCTTGTAGAAGTGGG
>JBEGVD010000114.1:0-5874 GCA_041178585.1 Actinomycetota bacterium | reverse complement strand
AATATCTGGTGTACCGCGTGATGTGCTCACTGATGTTGACCCCACGTATCGATTGCGATACCACTCTGCTTTGCCTCCACGGATACGTATTCCGTGCACCATGCCATCCCCAGAGAACCAGTGATGTGCAGAAGGATCCACTTCGCCAATTGGGTTTGGACCATTGCGAAGATAACGACCGTTGAGTTCTAGTGGCAGTTCTCCAATAACCGGGAGGTCAAACGCGGTGACTTCCTCGGTGACGGGGGCGAAGTTGCCAATCAGATATGGATTCAGAGTGGGTTCCGATGTTGTGCTCATACTGACATTATGACGGATAATGTAAGCAGTGTCAACATCTCTGACACAATGTGTGAGCAGTGTCAACATTTCTGACACAATGGTGATTGTGCCAAAGAAGCCTTACCACCACGGGTCCCTTGACCAAGCCCTTGTCGAGGCTGGTATGGAAGCTGTCCGTGATGTCGGAATCAGCAAAATCTCGCTGCGCGAACTAGCACGAGCCGTCGGGGTCTCATCTTCGGCCGCATATCGCCACTTTCCTAGTAGGGAATACTTCGAAATGCGAGTATCGCAACGCTGCCGTGAAGCACTCGCTCAGGCGATGAATGATGCCTCATCTCGAATCGTCGGAAGTAACACGAAACGTCGATCAGTCGAACGATTCGAAGCACTTGGCCGCGCCTACGTGCAGTTTGCGATGAGCAGCCCAACGTTGTTCGAAGCCGCTTTCTCGCGCAACGAGGTAGTGGTTGATCGACTTGATGATCCAAGTCCGTGGTTGTCCCTCACAGATTCAGTCGAGCAGATGATTGATGCGGGGGTTATTCCGTCCGCAAGGCGCAAAGATGTTCCGATGATTGCGTGGTCGAGCGTGCACGGAATTGCGACGATTGTAACGTCGTCCATCTGGCCAGCAGGCGTAAGTGCTGACCAACAGATCGACTCGGTTATTGCCGGAATTATCCGATCAATTAAGTAAGGCGATACGGATCGCACGAGATTGCATCGGGATCAGGTCAAACTGCGCGTAGAACATTCATGTGTTGCGGCTCGAAGGGTTGCTTAAACCAATAGCGGTGTGCCCCCGTTTGGTCATGCAACCCAACTGCGTGTGTTTGTTGATCCGGACTTGTTGCAATACGACGAGGTGTGGGCCGCTGCGGGAACGTGGAACGACAACTTTGGTGCGAACCCGAATGACATCGTGCGCGTGGCCGGCGGTGTGGTCACCGACCTAAAGCGCGCTTGATTACTCTCGGGCGGCTGCAGTCTCGACAATGCTGAGAGCAGTAGAGATAGTCAGATCAATCGCAGCTTGACGCCTTTTGCCGCGAGGTTGGCGGATGATGACATCATGCACTGCGGCATCAATTGTCGCTACAACCATCCGAGCAATCAACATTTGTTGATCTTCGACGATGTTCATTTTTGCGAGAAGAACTGATGCAATCTCAACTAACTGTGTTCTTGCCTGCTCTAGTTCGAGGTTGATTTCGTGAGTGCGCGGTGCGGTGTGCATGACGAGAAGGTGAAGGTCATCAAGATCATGTTGTTCGACAAGAAATCTGACAACTGCTCGGAGAATGACATCGAATCCAGAGTCTTCGGGCAACTTGCCAATCATGTCTGCCAGCGAAGAGGTAGTCGTTGTGATGTGTCGCTTGGTGAGAGCTGCCAAAAGAGCGTCTTTGTTAGGGAAGTATTGGTAGAGCGATCCGATTGAGAGACCTGCTTCATCGGCAATGTCATTGGTAGTGGCCCCTGCGTAGCCCTGTTCATGAAAAATGCGAGCAGCTGCGTCGAGGATTCGTTCAACCGTTTGCCGTGACCGCTCCTGGCTTGGTGATTTACGTGGTGAGGAAGTCATGAGCGGGATGTGTCGATCCAAGAAAATGCGAGTGGACAAAAGTGAGGATAACTCGCATTCTTGAGGCATGACAATCGTTGACCTTTCCAGCCCACTCTCGGTCTCAGCCGACGCGGTGTGGAATGCGGTGAAGACTCCCGCTGCTTTTAGGAAGGTGACGCGCGGACTCATCAACATGCCCGTGATCAATAAGCGTCACGATGAGTGGCATGAAGGTGAAACGGTGATTGGTTGGGTGTTTCTGTTTGGGTTCATTCCGTTTTCACATCACCACTTGCACATCGCAAAGATCGATGAGGAAGCACGAACCTTGAGCAGCCGGGAACAGGGAGGACTACTCAAGCGTTGGGACCACGACATCGTCGTCACGCAAGTAGGTCCAGAGACGTGCTCATACCACGATCGGATTGACATTGATGCCGGGATGATGACGCCAATCGTTGTCGCGTACGCCCACTGGTTTTATCGAATGCGCCAGCGTCGTTGGCGCGCGTTAGCAAAGGAAATCAACAAATGAAGAAAACAACAACAGAGATTAGGGACACGATCAACAGGAATCTGACAGAAGCACGCGAAGCTCGGATGTTCAAGAACTTCGACCGTTGCTGGACACTGCTAGAAGATGCACATGTTCTCAGTCAGCCGTGGGCATGGTTGCATGTGAGGGTGCACGGATCAATGTTTGTCGCTGCCATAGTGCAACGAGATGTGCGTGAAGTACGTGGACAAGTTTTGCGTTTTCTTGTCGGAGGTCCCGCGTCGGCTGTAGGGAAGTACCCAATGGGAAACACGGGGCGTGCTCGTGTTCCCGCGACGCAGCCAATGCCGATTCGCTCAGACCTAGCAAAGATGCTTGAACAAGCAGATCAGCGAACGACCTAAACACCAATCATTGAAGAGTTGCCAAACCCAATGGCGGGGTGCCTCCCTTTGGTCACAGCTCTCAACTGCGTGTGTTCGTTGATCCGGACTTGTTGCAGTACGACGAAGTGTGGGCCGCGGCTGTCTGCGAGACCGAAATCAACTTTCCAGGTCGACATCTTCGGGAACGAGTGCTCGTTCGTGTCGCGGGTGGGTTTCGTACATGCGAACGAAGACAACAATTCCTGAAGCAGCAGTGACGGCTGCAACTGCCAAGATGGCGAAACTTATGTCGAAGGCATCAGCAAGTCCTCCGGCAAGAAGTGCACCGACGGCGAAGCCACCGTCGCGCCACAGTCGGTAAATGCCGACGGAGCGGGCGCGCCAACTTGGGTGGGCGACATCTCCGATGGCAGCAAGCAATGTGGGATAGACCATTGCAGTGCCAACGCCGATGAGAGCGGATGCAATAGCCCAAGGTGCAAAGCCGCTAGTGATAGCGAAGAGAGCGAGGGCGATTGCTTGGACGAGCATCCCAAAGGCGATGAGCGGTTTACGACCGATTCGGTCGGACATGGCGCCAGTGAACATCTGCCCAATTCCCCACACTGCCGGATACAAAGCAACGAGGATGCTGATTCGAGCCACCGAGAGCCCTGCCGTAGCGAAATAGATCGGCAATAGCCCCCAAGCGAGACCGTCGTTGAGATTGTTGACGAGACCGGCCTGTGAAGCGGCGGATAGCGCTCTCTCTTTAAAAGACGTGAGAGTGAAGATCTCCCACGTTGAAAGTTGTCCGTGCAGTTGGGACGTAGTCGAGTGATTAGAAGCTTCGTGCTTTGCGTGCGCAAGGGTTTCGCGAACGAAAACAGTGGAGATACCCAGGCCGAGTGCGGCGAAGGCCACGCCGAGATAAAACGGCTCGGGTCTCAGTCCGTAATGCTCGGCGATGTAGCCGGTCGAGAGTGCAGTGAGGGCTACAGAGATGTACCCGGCTGCCTCGTTGAAGCCCATGGCGAGTCCGCGCTTGGCAGGACCTACGAGGTCGATCTTCATGATGATGGTCGTAGACCAGGTGAGCCCCTGGTTCATGCCCAGCAAAACATTTGCGAAGATGACCCAACCCCATGTCGGCGCCCAGATCAACAACAGGGGGACTGGAATGCCGATGATCCATCCAGCAATCAGCACTGGCTTGCGCCCGAAGCGATCCGACAAGGAGCCTGCAAAAAAATTGGTCACGGCTTTGACCAGTCCAAATGCTGCGATGAACGTGAGCGTTGTTGAGAACGCCGTGAGGCCGAACACGTCTTTGGCGAGCAGTGGCAGGACGGTGCGTTCCTGTCCGATCATTCCGCCGACGAGTGCGTTGACGCCGACAAGAAGGAGAAATTGGGCCAGATTCTCTCGGAGACCAAGCCTGATGGGCTTTAACCGTGCGCGTGTATCGGAGCCCATTACCAACCGATGCCCTCGGGACTGGTGATCATCTGAAGAGCAGGCGAACCTGGGTCTCGGGCAAGTCCAATTTTGTAAGGCACGCAACACAGTCTTGCAGGGGTGATCATTGCGAACGAAGTCTTTGGACCGTGACTTCGACTGAGTTTCCAATCACAGAAATGCTGTGCCTCTCTTTGGTCACCGACCTGAAGCATGGTTGATCAGAGGAGTAGCCTCACTTCGTGACTGATCGGGCAGTTTTGGTTCAACGTGCTGCCAAAAGTGCACGCCAACTTCGGCGCTTGAATGTTGCAACGCTGTGCGTGGCTGTCGTTGTATATCTAGGACTTGTGGTCATTGCGCTATTTGAAGATGTGGCTCCATTGATTTTCTTTAGTTCGTGCATCATGTTGGCTGAATTACTGGTGTTTCAGATTGTTCGGACTTTGAGCGATCATCTTGATCTGATGTGCTTAACCAGTTCTAAGGCGTAAAGGTGTCTTTATGGAATTCATTCTGAATCCTGTTGGAGTAGTTCGCAGTACACGAACCGAAGCCGCGGATGATCAATGGGACTCTGAGAGTTCGCAAATTGAGATGTTGCCGCCCTTTGGCGAGCGGGCACTTCTCGGGTTGGCTGACTTCAGTCACTGCGTCGTTGTGTATGTCTTTGACCGTGCGTCGTGGGATGAGTCGAGAATGGCACGCCATCCGAGAGGTAATACAGACTGGCCGGAAGTGGGAATTTTTGCGCAGCGTGCAAAAGATCGGCCAAATCGATTGGGCGTCACAGTGTGTGAAGTTCTCAGTGTCGATGGGTCAACGATCCATGTAGGTGGGCTTGATGCAATTGATGGAACACCAGTTGTCGACATCAAGCCATGGATGGTTGAATTCGGAGCTCGAGGAGAAGTTGTGCAGCCGTCATGGTCAAGTGAACTGATGAAGGATTACTGGTAAGACGAGATCAGCCCAGGATTGCTCGTACTTCAATCCGGCGATTGCAGGAAATTGATGCTTCATGGGCAAGTTGATGTGCGACTTGTTCAGAGGCGGCTTCAATGATCCAGATTCCTGCAACAAATTCATCGGCATCAGCAAATGGACCCTCAGAAACCAATCGAGCCCCATTTCTATTATCAAACACGATGGCCGCAGTGGGGTCTGCTATCCCAATTGCAAGAATTCGCTGACCTGCAGCTTCAATTTTTTCGTTAAATGCATCAATCGCTTGCATTTCCTCATTCGTTGCGAGGTATTGAGTCTTTTGATGTGCAATGACTGAAAATAGAAAACGCATGTTCTCATCCTGCTTTCACTGATCAGATTTGAAAGTTGTACTGAAGTCCTTGCTCGCGTGAATCACCGTTTGGACATGTTTCAGATGATTTGCCGATCAATTGAAACCCCGCACGTTCTGCAGTGCGGCGAGATGCAGTATTGGATTCCGCAATGGTTGCTTGCAACGTGTGGGCGTTTCCGACTCTGCGGGCGAGCGCAGGAAGAATGCGCAATGCTGTTGACGCTGCGCCAGATTTTCTTCCCCAAGGAGCAACCCAATAGCCAACACTTGCTACTCCGTTGGTGATGTGGTGAATGCCGCAAACACCAACTGGTTCCTGAGAGCGAGAATCAACAATTGCCCATGCTGCAAGATCACCATTGTTGTCAGCGATAAAGGACTCGGCATGCTGTTGCGTATA
>JBEGVD010000113.1:0-2534 GCA_041178585.1 Actinomycetota bacterium | reverse complement strand
CTTTCTTTGGTACATGGATGCGTTTCGTTTGGAGCAACGCGATCAGTGCAACAGTTGGCACGCTGACCAAACGTTGACCAAACAATGGCCACAAACCATGTTCATGACTGGCATTGCCCATGCAAACAAAGATCATTCCAAAACCAAAACCAGCAGCAACTGCCATCCATATGGCACTCATTGAAGTGGGTAGGTCATGGCGATCAAGAACATCGCCAACGAGCGCAACGGCAACAACCGCTGTTGCTATACCAAACCAGGCAAGTAATGACGGGCGTTCGCCCTGCAGCACGCCAGCGAGTACGGGAACCGATAATCCAATGACTGCAGTGATTGGGGCAATAACCGTCATCGAGCCTTTTGACATGGCTTGGTAAAACGCAACCAACGCAATGGCACCGCCAAAACCACCCCCGGTGGTCCACATCCAACTATCGGCCGGCATAACGGGCGTTTGGGCGAACAACAAAAAGAAGCCGATGAACACAAAAGCCACTGCCTGACCGAGGAATGTAATTGAAGCAGCGTTGGCAAGACGAGCCCCACGGCTTCCTGAGTAGTCAGCTACTCCGTAAAAAGCTGCGGCACAGAGCGCCAAGATAACTGTCATATAGCGTGGTCGTGTGATTGGCCTCGGAACATTAATCAATACTGCCACAGTGTTGATTGGCGGCATGGTTGGAATTGCAATGGGAGACAAGATCCCTGATCGAGTTCGAGTCATCGTCGTGCAAGTGATCGGCATGGTCACCATTGGTCTTGGTCTGAGCGATTTGTTGAAAACACACAACATGGTGTTCCCGCTGCTCGGGATGGTTTTTGGCGCAGTTGTTGGTGAAATGCTGCGCATCGAAGATCGACTGATTGGCATTGGGGAAGTAATTCGGAAACGATTTGCGAAACGACAAGATCCAGGTCCATTCATTTCGGGTTTCGTTACAGCAACGCTGTTGTTTTGTATTGGCCCACTCACCATTCTTGGCGCGATACAAGATGCATCAGGCGAAACGCCGCAGTTGTACATCATCAAAGGAACGCTTGACGGTTTCATGAGTGTCATCTTTGGTGCAATTCATGGTGTTGGAGTGCTGTTTAGTGCTGTCAGCGTTTTCGTTGTGCAAGGGACGTTGACATTGTTCGGCACACAACTGGATTCGTTACTCAATGATCGAATGCGAATTGAATTGTTCGCGACAGGTGGATTAGCAGTAATGGCAATCGGATTGAATCTGTTGGATATCAAAAAGATTCGATTGGGTTCGCTGCTTCCGGGCTTGATTGTGACTCCGGTTCTTGTGCAACTCTTCGCAGACAATACGGGTCTGTTGAGATAGCCAAACATGTGTGGAAGGTATGTGCGTAAAACTGGTGCGCTGGAAATCGCGCAAGCGTTCTCTGCAGATTCAAGTAATTCAGAACTCTCACTGAACTTCAACATTTCTCCAACTAGTGACGTGTACGTGTTGCGAGGCGTCGTGGGGCAAGTGCGACTTGATGTGATGTCGTGGGGCCTGGTTCCGGTGTGGGCAAAAGACGTGTCGCGAGCAGCGAGTTTGATCAACGCGAGATCAGAATCAGTTGCCGAGAAGCCGTCGTTTCGTAATCTCATCAGTCGTCATCGCTGCGTGATGCCGATGAACGCTTATTACGAATGGAAGCCGATGATGAAATCGGGCAAGGCAATGAAGCAACCATTTGCATTCTTTCCTGGAAAAGACTCTGGCTATGACCATGAGTCTCATTTTGCCGTTGCCTCGTTGTGGTCAACGTGGCGTGATGCTGATGGGCGAGAGCTCAACACCTGCGTAGCGCTAACAACCGAAGCCAATGATCGCGTATCCCAGGTGCACAACAGAATGCCCGTGTTGCTCACACAGGACGGGATTGCGCAGTGGCTATCAGAAGATGTCGTTGCTCCGCTGCATCTTGCGCACGGAATACCTGATGTGGCGGTTTCGTATTACCCGGTATCAACCGAAGTGAATAACGCACGTAACCATGGTTCGCATTTACTCGAAGCGATAACACTCGACGCCGATCCAGTGGCAGACGAAATGCCCGAAACGCTGTTCTAGCAGAGTGCTGCTGAAATAGAGGCAGCTACTGCGGCAAGGTCTTCAAAGTCGACACTTGCAGCGGCGTTATCGAAAGAAACGTCAGCGATCGTTGTAGCGGGAATCACATGAAGATGGCAGTGAGGAACTTCAAAGCCAGCGATGATGAGTGCAACTCGCTCGCATTGCAGGACCTGTTTTTGGGCACTTGCAATTCGTTTAGCTACGGCAAAACAATGTTGAGAAATGTCATCAGGAAGATCGGTCCATTGATCCACTTCAACCCGCGGTACTACCAGTAGGTGACCACGCGCAATGGGGTTAATGGTCATGAACGCGACGCACACCTCGTCGGTGTGGACAAATGTTCCCGGCAGTTCGCCTGCAATGATTCGCGTGAATACTGAAGCCATCGCGACAACAGTACAGCGAATGCTTGTATTGTCGCTGTGTGAGCGACAACCAGACAAGCATGTGGTC
>JBEGVD010000112.1:0-3894 GCA_041178585.1 Actinomycetota bacterium | reverse complement strand
GAGTGGGAACTCGACGGTTCATCCGACATTGGTCGTTCGGCTCGCCAGCGCGGGTTCGTTCAGGCACTTGCCAAGAGCGCAGTGCATGGGGTTTCCGGTAATCCGTTCAAAGCAGGCGATGTTTTGAAGGGTGGATTATCGGCAGTTGTTGTGGATAAAAACTTGAATCTCATTGAGTTTGCGAAGAAATTGCGTCCTGCTGCTGGCGGAAACATTGCATCGTTCCCACTCGACGTATACGGCGACATGGTGGGAAGTAATTCGGTCTTGAAGTTAGGTAAAGGCGCAGATGAATTAATTGCGTTCTTCAACGGAACTGGTCCGCGACCGCAACTGAACCCCTAAGGCGTCAGCTTCAACTGCTTCAGCAACCTTGTTGCCTTGCATGAAGTCGCAACCCAACAATTTCAGGCGTTGCTTCTGATCTTCGGTCGTTACCCATTCAGCAACAACGCTCATGTTCAACGAGTGCGCAAGCTGAATGATGGAGCGAACAATTGGATCATCACCACCGTGTTGGCCAATATCGCGAACCAATGCGCCATCAAGCTTCAAGTAATCGGCAGGGAAGTCGCGCAAGTAGGAAAGCGATGCGTAGCCCGTACCAAAGTCATCGAGTGCAAGTTTCACGCCAAGTCGCTTTAACGCATTCAACGTACGCATCACGGCAGGGTTGTCGCTGAGCATGGTCTTCTCGGTTATTTCAAGTGTGAGGTGAGCAGCATCAACGTTGGTTTCGCGCAGCGTTCCCATGACGCGTTCAACAAATGCTGCTTCGCTCAACTGACGCGTAGAAACATTCACATGCACCATGAATGATCGCTCAACAATGCCTTCGTCCATCCACTTGCGTGCATCGCTGCATGCCTGGCGAATGACCCAGTCACCAATTGGTCCGATGGATCCTGATTCTTCAGCAAGCTCCAGAAACACCGGTGGCGTAAGCACACCACGATCTGGATGATTCCAACGCAACAATGCTTCAACGCCTGCCATGCGGCCGGTGTGCGTAGAAACCACTGGTTGATACACCACGAACAATTCACGTTTGGCCAATGCGCGCTCAAGTTCGGCAGACAGCATGACGCGATCTTTTGCGCTCTTGCGCATTTCATCGGAATACATTTCGCATCGACCGCGGCCACGCTGCTTCGCGCGATACATGGCGGTGTCTGCATTGCGCAACAGCGTTACCGCTGCATCGGCTGGTGTTTCTTCTGCAAGTAGCGCAGGTGTAGCCATGGCAATGCCAATGCTTCCGCTGGTAAAGATTTCAACGCCTTGCAAAATGACTTGGCCAGTAATGCCTTGACGCACGCGCTCGGCAACGTCCATCGCAATGTGTTCATCCCCTAGGCCATCGCACAGCACCACAAATTCGTCTCCACCAATACGGGCAACTAAGTCACTTGGGCGAGTGGCGCTGACCAATCGCTTGGCAATGGAGTTCAACAACTGGTCGCCAACGTTGTGGCCAATGTTGTCGTTTACGTCTTTCAACTTGTCTAAGTCCACGAACATCACCGACACACCGCGCTTGGTGGTCACGCTGCGCTCAAGTGCTTCTGACAATTTGCGCAAGAACAGCACGCGGTTTGGCAACCCAGTTAATGCGTCGTGTGTTGCTTGATAGTTCAATTCGTCTTGCAACTGCTTGGCTTCAGTGATGTCGCGCGCAATGACGGAGTAGTGCTGAATGGTTCCGTCTGCTTCGCGCACAATCTGCAATACCAAAGTCATGGTGCGCAAGATGCCGTCGGGGCTACGGAAGCCAAGTTCGCCTTCCCATTTGTTGTTTGCAGGAGAGTTGATTACTTCGCGTGGCACTTGATCACGAATGGCTTGGATAAACATTTGTGTTGCAGCGTCACTTGCTGGCGACTGCTCGCTCACGCCAATGAGATTTCGTGCTCCGTCATTGCTGAACAACAAATTTCCACGCGGGTCAAACACAATGACGGCGTCTGCGCTGCTATCGAGCAAACCAATCAACTGATTGCTCAGCACTCTGCGGTTCACTGCTTCAGTTACATCGTGAGCAGTGCCAACAAACCCAGTGATTTCCTTCTTTGTGCCAAGAATTGGTTGTGTTGAAATGTTGAGCCAAAACACTTCGCCATCGGGTTTCCATAATTTGAATTCAATGCCAAATGCAGAACCGGTTTCGCGCGAACGTTGCCAAGCTTCTTCGGCTAGTGCTCTGTCGGATGGTTGCGCATTCACCCACGGTGCAACGCCTGGAGTGAAACTCGCGCCACCGAGTGCGAGGGCGCGGAATGTTTCGTTTGCCGTCGTCAACCGACCATCAATGTCGGTCTGAAATACCCCTATTGGGAGGGAGGCGGCTGATTGGTCAATGACACCATCTTGACAGGTTGCCCTTGTGCGTTATGGCAAATGGAGTTAGCGCTGGACCGTAAACGTGGTGGCCGCCACGGCTAGTGCACTGGTTTCAAGCGAGGTCTGCATGGTTTCTGCATCTATGCCTTCGGAGAGTTCAAGCTGTTGTGACAGTGCGTACACCGTAAGGATGTAGGTATGTAGTTCGCCCGCCTTAGGGCAAGGCGCGGCGTAGCCCACTTTTGCAATGCGATTGATTGATTGTGTTGCCCCAAATGGCACCACACCGGCTTCTACTGAAGTGATTTCGGGTGAAACATTGGCGACGCCCCAATGCAACGCGTCATCAGCAGTGAAATCCACGAGCGTAAATCCCCATGTTGCAGCCCCGCTGGGCAGTCCTGAAATCGTAAAACTCGGTGACAGTCTGTCGCCCTCACAGGTAAATAGGGGGTCAATGGCTTCGCCTTCAATCCATGGAGCGGTGATGGTGAGCTGAGCGGGTTCAGCAACTTGCTCGGCAGTTGAAGAGGCAACCGCGATGGTTTCGGTTTGGTCGGCAGTTGGTAGCGACATCTCGCGACCATCACGCGAGCACGAAGCAAGCAGTACGGCACTCGTTCCAATAACTGCAACTGCACTCAATAACTTTCCTGAAATACGTGTCACAACTGAAGGTTACGGCATGCAGTACTAACCTGCATGTCGTGTTGCGACCAAACGAACAACTATGCGTGCTCACGGTGCATGCACACCCCGATGACGAAGCATCAAAAGGTGCGCCAACTATGGCGATGTATGGCGCGCAAGGCGTGCGCACGGTGTTGGTCTGTTGCACGGGTGGCGAAGAGGGCGATGTTGCAAACCCTTCGTTGAAAGAACCTGGTCAACCGTTTCATGGACTGGAAGGCGAAGCAGAAAAGCAATTGCTCGCACAACTTCGTCCAGCAGAGTTAGAGCAAGCGGCAAAAGTAATTGGTTTTCATCATGTGGAAATGCTGGGCTATCGCGATTCGGGCATGTTGGACAGCCCTGCGAATAATCACCCCGACTGCTTTCACATGGCCGACCTCGATGAAGCAGTGGGCAGGTTGGTGCGCATTATTCGTCGCGAGCGGCCACATGTGTTGGTTACCTATAACGACGATCAACGCGGGTATCCACACCCAGACCACGTGAAGGTGCACGACATCAGCATTATTGCTTTTGATCGCGCGGCGGACGACGAGTGGTATCCAGAAGCGGGCGAGCCGTGGCAACCGTTGAAAATGTATTACTCGGCATGGTCGCGCATGCGGCTTACCGCAATTCATGAAGCACTGTTGCGCTTGCGCGGTTCGTCGCCGTTTGACGATTCGTGGTTCGAGCGCCCAGATCTCGACAGTCGTATTACCACTCGTTTACAGATTGGCGATTACTTGTATGCGCGTTCTGGTGCATTGCGCGCACATCGCACACAAATCGACGAAAACGAACCGTTTTGGTTTGGACTTAGCGACGCCGAACTTGCCGAAACGTATCCGTACGAAGACTGGGTGTTGGCAAAATCGTTAG
>JBEGVD010000111.1:0-11991 GCA_041178585.1 Actinomycetota bacterium | reverse complement strand
GCAACTTGAGCCTGCGACTGGCTGACGCAGTCCTGCCCACAACTCACCCCATTCGAGTTAATGACATACACATCGATTCCAGTGGCGCCAACGGCGTTGGCTGGAGCCGGAGATATCAGAGCTACCGAGCCGAAAAGAAACAGTGATAGAAAAACCCGTTTAACTGTCTGTGTTGTCATGGGCTCACTGTATCCATAGGGTCTCACAACCTATTGATTAGCCTCGTAACCGTGCCAACTAGCCAGCGATTGTCGGGAACGCTGTTTGTTATGGCCTCAAGCATCGGGTTTGCCGTTGTACCAACAATTACACGCACCGCCTATGACGAGGGAGCCAACGCGCTTGGCGTCATGACCCCTCGATTTGCATTAGCCGCGATCCTCATCACTGCCATTCGACTGATATTTGGCAAAAAGGAAGGCTGGCCAAGCGTCAGGTTGATGATTGCCATGTTCTTCATCGGCGCAATTGGGGTTACAGCAGTGTCACTGCTTTACTTCATTGCAATTGGCCAAATCGATTCCAGTCTGGCAATTGTGCTGTGGTACGCGTATCCAGTTCTCGTGCTGCTCATTGCTTGGGTCTTCGAAAAGAAGCGACCTTCAGCCACCATCGTCATTCCTTTGATACTGACGCTCACCGGTATTGCTATTTCGGCAGGTCAAGTTAAAGGTGGCAATACCACAGCGATCATTTTGGTGGTGAGCTCGTCAATGATTTTTGCGGTGTACATCACCGTTCTCTCCAAGGTCACACAGAAGATGGGACTACTTACTGGAGCATCAATTCTTAATGCAGGAACTGCCACCGGCTACATCGTGGTTGGACTGTTTTCGACCAGTGCGTTCGCTCCTGTATTCCCTACAACCGGAAAGGTTTGGCTACTCATTGCTGGCGCTGCCATTGTGGGAACAACGCTCCCGTTCCTTTGTTCCCTCGCTGCGCTTCAACGGATACCAACCGGCATGTACTCAATCATCACCACACTTGAGCCCGTTTGGCACATCATCATGGGAGTCATCTTTTTGGGTGAATTAATGACGAATAACCGCATCATTGGTGCGTGCCTCACCGTTGGCGGGCTGTTGCTGTTCTCGGCACTTGAAGTGCGGAACAAAGACACGTCAACACCTGTGACGATCTAGGAAACAATGGTGGGCGTTGAGGGACTTGAACCCCCGACATCTTCCTTGTAAGGGAAGCGCTCTAGCCAACTGAGCTAAACGCCCGGATTACGGATTTATGAGTTTAGTGGTGAAACTGATCGGCCACTCCCACCCACCCAGAAAACCTTGTTCCCAGCAGCGAATGGATGCGGTCTACGGACATGAGATAGCCAATGAATGCATGGTCGTCACAGTGGTCGGGTAGATGCCCGCTCTCGCGAAACTTGTCAAGGGACTGCTTGCACCAAGCCGAATACCGGGCATGATCGTCTGCGCCATAACTATTCAGATCAAGCATCCACGACTCTGAGACCTGACTGTATTCCCACATCCAATCGATCGAATACTGATCAATAGTGGCAACGCGACTCTCATCTGTGGAGACTGCGTTCAGCAGCGATGTTCCAAGAACTGGTCCTAAGCCACTCAGCGGGGAGGAAAGGAATTGATCGAAGGACGGATTCAATTTCAGCTTCAGTACTTCTTCACCAATCACAATGCCGGATTGTGATGCAACTTGCCTCACCAGCACTGGAGCGTTGGCCACTCGTTCGCCCACCCACATCATGGTGGCGCAGAATGCGCGGTACATTTCGTCGGCTTCTTTTGACCACTCAAACATGGACTTGACCATTGCTCGCGAAATGCGATCTGGGAACGACCAGTCTTGCGAAATTTCCAGTCCCGATTGCTCCAAAGTCCAGCGCTCTCTTTTCCATAAGGGACCAGAATTGGAGAACGAATTCCCGCCTTCGGATACATATGCGTTCAAAAGCGCAACAAGGCGCGACCATGCTGCACGTGAAACCGGCTCAGCCATGACTGTTTCGAATTTCTCGCAATGCACTCAGCAACTCAGGAGTAGCAGCGACAATTGGCGTCCTCTTTGACGCATACTCGGTAACAAAGAGATCACGATCTTCATGCTCTGCAAATGACACTCCAGCTTCTTCGCAGATCATGATGCTCGCCATGTAGTCCCACACGCCGTGACTGTGAAAATCGATCCACCCATCGAGTACACCTTGTGCAACGAGGCAGATGTCGAGCGCAGCTGCACCGAGTGCGCGAAACTGTGCCCACCTTGGGCGAAACGAAGCCAAACCTGAAACTCCAACAACCGCCTGCTTCAGTTCGCTGCAACCAGAATGCGACATGCGATTGCCGTTGTGAAACGCACCGTCACCACGAGTTGCCCAATAGCGGTCTTTGCCTGATGCTTGGTTCACTACCAGTGCTGCACGTGGACCATCTTGATCGATAGCGCAGAGTGCGGTTGCGTACCACTGCACTCCTCTGCTGGCATTCGTTGAACCGTCAAGTGGGTCCATAATGACCATGATGGTGTCCGCACCAAAATCACCAGTTCGCTGACTCTCTTCAGACAGCACTGCGCAACCGGCTGCATGCAAAATTGCCAACGCTGCATTATCTGCTGCAACATCTACCGAGTACTGAGTGTGGCGAACTCCCGAGAGCCCCCAATCGGTGTTTGATTCAAGAACTACAGCAACTGCATCAGCAACTTCGTTGAGCACAGCCAAAATGTCGGCGTTCGAGCTTGATCGAGAGAGTTTCATGAAGGTTTACCGCTCGTCGCGAACGAATGGTTGCCCAAGCATCTTTGGTGCGCCAAGCAATCGGCGTGCTCGCGGAGTTGACAGCATCACCAATACAAACAGTGTTGCTACATACGGAAGCATCTGCACTATTTCTGGCGGAAGAATATTGATCTGTTGGCCTTGCAGTGTGAATGGCACCTGCAAGGTAAAACCGAACAACACCGCGCCTGCAATGGCACGTAATGGACGCCATGCTGCAAACACCACAAGGGCAAGCGCGATCCAGCCAATTCCATTTGTGGTGGCTGCTTGGCTCCATGCGGTACCTCGAGCAAGCATGAACCAACCGCCCGCCAAACCCATGAGCGCTCCTCCCAAGATGGTGTGCACGAAGCGCACCATTGACACCGATACTCCCTGAGCGTCCACTGTTGCTGGGGCGTCGCCAGTTGCACGCAAGACCAACCCAGGGCGGGTTCTGTTCAGATACAGCGAACACACCAGCGCACCAACCCAGGTGAGGTAGGTGAATATGTCGTGACCAAACAGAATTGGTCCAAGAACAGGAATATCTGACAGTGCTCCTAAGTTCATTGGCTCAATAGTCACTGGACGCGATTTGCCTTCTACGGGCTTGCCAATGAATTGAGACAATCCGTTCCCAAAAATAACGAGGGCTAAGCCCGCAACAATTTGATTTGCCCGCAATGTAATGGTGAGTGTTGCGTGAATGGTGGCCATTGCTACGCCAACCAACACCGACAGGAACAATGCCAACCACAAGTTGCCCGTGCCGTCTCCCACCAAGAATGCCGTCACAGCACCCATCAACAAAATGCCTTCAACCCCTAAGTTGATGACACCCGATCGCTCGGTGAGAATTGCGCCAAGTGTGGCAAGAATCAGCGTGGTAGCGATGCTGATCGCATCTGAAAACGTGAGGATCCAAACATTTGAGTTCACGACGCCACACTCACTTGCTGAACACGTCGAATGCGCAATCGGTTGCGTCTAAACACTTCCCCGCCGAGCGCAAACAACAACACTGAACCCTGTAGAACGACAGCGATGGAGATTGGAACCGGGTTAGACGAAATCTGGAGCGAAGCTCCACCTTCGCGCAAACCAGCAAACAAAATTGCTGTGAGAATAACGGCAACAAAGTTGTAGCGAGCAAGTGCTGCAACCACGATGCCCGCATAGCCAAGACCAATTTGCAGAAGGCCAGGGTCTACTTTTCCCGCAGGCCCAACTACATACATCGATCCGGCGAGACCAGCCAGCGCCCCCGAAAACAACAACACCGACAGCGTGAGTTTTGTTGAACTCATTCCCGCATACCGAGCAGTGTTCGGTGAATCGGCGAATACCGAAGTTTCGTATCCGTAGTTTGAACGCTTCATAAACCAGTACAAGCCAATGGCAAGGGCCACCGCAATGAGCACCGTTGGGTACGTACGTGTTGTGCCGAAGCTGCTGAGACGAGCAGATTCTTCAATTAGGCGACCTTGCGGAAACGAGGTCGATGGGTCGCGGAATATTCCTCGGCTGCCAAAGATGAAGTAATTCACCAAATTGAGAGCCACATAGTTGAGCAGTAATGAACTCACGATTTCGCTCGTACCTAACTTTGCGCGCAACACCGCTGGAAGCAACACCCACAGCGCACCGCTTAATGCACCAAACAACAGCACCATAGGCACAGCGGCAAAACCAGGTAAAGCCCCTGCCAACACAATTCCCGCCCAAGCAGATCCGATCATGCCCAAATACATTTGGCCCTCTTGGCCAATGTTGAACAAGTTCATTCGAAATGCAAATGCGGCGGCAAGACCCGTGCAAATAAGTGGAGTGGCAGAACCAAGAGTGTTCGTTATGCCTTTGGTAGAGGCATAACCGCGTTCAATCAGCAGCCACAGCGTGCCAATTGGCGAATGGCCAGTGAGAGCAAGAAACACTCCACCGACAACAAACGCAAACAACAACGAAAGTGCTGGAACAGCGGCATACAGCCATTTCGGTGTTGACAAACGAGCCTCTAGCTCAATGCGCACATTTCCGATAATCACGAAAGACCTGCCATAGCCAAACCAACTGCCTCTACATCGACCTGGTCGCCCACAGCTTCATGAACAACAGATCCGCGATACAGCACGAGAATCTTGTCTGCAAGCGTGAGCACTTCATCAAGGTCTTCGCTGATCAGCAGAATCGCTTTGCCTGCATTTCGAGCCTCATCAAGCAACTTGTGAACTGCCTCTACTGCCCCGACATCGAGGCCTCGAGTTGGAGAACACA
Source organism: Actinomycetota bacterium (assembly GCA_041178585.1). Lineage (GTDB taxonomy): Bacteria > Actinomycetota > Acidimicrobiia > Acidimicrobiales > Ilumatobacteraceae > UBA3006. Next base: position 6,965 of record JBEGVD010000111.1, on the reverse strand, counting down.
CAACTAATACGCGGGCATTTACCCCAGCCGCAAAGATCTCACGTGCAAGCAGGACCTTCTGAGAATTACCACCAGAGAGTTTGCGCGTAGCGGTAAGAGCGTTTGGCGTTTTGATCTCCAATTGCTTAATAAACAATTCGGCTTCAGCATGGGCGGATTTTCGATCCACCAGGAATCCGCGATCCCGTGTGAGTACAAGATTGTCGACAATAGAAAGCGATGGCGCAAGACCAGTGCCAAGGCGATCTTCTGGAACATAAGCAAGTCCAGCTTTTCGCACATTGCGCGTGCCGACACCGTTTACACGCTCGCCATTAATTGTTACCTCACCGCTTGTTGGTGAAATCAGTCCTGCAATGATCTCTGCAAGTTCACGTTGACCATTACCTGATACACCTGCAACGCCAACAATTTCTCCTGCTCGAACATCAAACGAAACCCGCGAGATGCGGTCAACTCCATCTTTCGTGAGCCCCACATTTGACAGGCTCAACAGTCGCTCTTGCGCTACACCGCGGGAACGCCTCGGCGAGAGATCAATGTCTCTTCCAACCATCAACTCAGCAAGCTTGCGCGTGTCTGCTTCGCCTCGTGCAACTGAACCAGTTACATGACCATCGCGCATCACCGTGACGCGATCGGAAATGTCAACTACTTCGCCCAGCTTGTGACTGACAAACACCACCGATTTGCCGGCCTGCGTCATTGCGCGGACTGTTTCAAACAACTTCTCTACTTCTGGCGGAGCCAACAATGCAGTCGGCTCATCAAGCAACAGAATTTCAGCGCCGTGATACAACGCCTTAACAATTTCCACACGCTGACGTTGGCCTGCAGAAAGTTCACCCACCACTGCACGTGGGTCAAGCGGCAAGCCGAACCGTTCGGCGACTTGCGCTACTTGATCTTCCAAGTCGTTCGCGCGCAAGAGAAACGGTAATTTGCGGTGACCAAGAACGACATTTTCAGCAACAGTAAATCGATCGACCAAGCGGAAGTGCTGGTGCACCATGGCGATTCCGTTTTGCAGTCCATGACGCGGACTGGTGAGTCGCACTTGAGTTCCGTTGCGCAACACAGCGCCTTCATCTGGCTTGTACAAGCCACAGAGCACCGAAGCAAGAGTGCTCTTACCGGCCCCATTCTCGCCAAGCAGAGTGTGCACTTCACCTGGGAGCAAATCGAAATCCACGCGATCGTTCGCAAGAACGCCAGGAAAACGTTTCGTTATTTGTCGGGCCGATAGTGCAAACAGGGCCGCACCGCCTGAGCGGTGCGACCCCATTGCGGCCTCCGTAGAGGCATCACTCATAGAGAACTAGCTCTTTGGAATTTCGCCAATAACACCTTCAACAAGGTACTGCATACCGAGCAGGTCGCCCAAAGGCGCTACCACTCCGGCCGCAATAACTTCCTTGCCAGTGTTGTCGTTGATTGGTCCAGTGAAAGGAGCGAATGATCCGTCAATGATTGCAGCAGCCTTCTCAGCAATGAGAGCCTGTGTTTCTGCGCTTACTGAAGAACCGAAGGTTCCAAGCTTGACTGTTCCGTCTGCCATGTTGCCGTAGTACTGCGATACGTCGCAGGTGCCTGCAGCGAATGACTTAGCGGCATTGATGTAGTACGGAGCCCAGTCCCAAATTGGAGCGGTGAGCCAGGTGTCTGGGAAGTTGCCAGCAAGCGTGTCGGAGTTGTAACCAACCCACTTAGCGCCAGCTTCCAATGCTGCTTCACCAGTTGCAGTTGAGTCCTGGTGCATACCAAGAACATCTGCGCCTGCTTGCAACAAGGCTTGTGCTGCTTCCTTTTCTTTTGCTGGATCAAACCATGTTGAAGTCCATGTGACTTGAACGGTTGCTTCTGGATTCACTGAACGTGCACCCAAGGTGAAAGCGTTCAAACCGCGAACAACTTCTGGAATTGGGAATGCTGCAACGTAGCCGAGTTTTCCAGTTGGTGATGCTGCGCCTGCTGCGATACCGGAGAGGTAACGAGCTTCTTCAGCTGCACCGAAGTATGTGCCCAAGTTTGTTGAGGTCTTATAACCAGTTGCGTGCTCGAAGCACACATTTGGGTACTTGGCCGAAACTTCAAGCATTGGGTCCATGTAACCGAACGAGGTTCCGAAAATCAGGTTGTAGCCCTCGGCCGCAAGCTGGTCGAATGTTGCTGCGGATTCTGCACCCTCTGGAATATTTTCCAAACGAGTAACAGTGATGCCGAGCTCTGCTTCGAGCGCTGCAATACCTTGGTCGTGCTGATAGGTGTAACCAGCGTCTCCAGGAACGCCGATGTAAACAACGGCAACCTTCAAGTTGCTGTAGTCGCCACCAGCGGCTGCTGTGGTGTCTGAGGATTCACTGCTTCCGCCGCATGCTGCAAGTCCTACGACCGCAGCAGCTGCAAGGGCAATCCCCTTGAGGTGTTTCATTTTCATCTAATTGCTCTCCCCCTATGCGAAACGCATAGCCATTGTTGGTTCTCCGCGCCGGCTGGCACGCCATGAGAATAACACGGTCCAGAGTGCTCAAAATCCGTGGAAACACTACGTTTACAAAAAATATCCAAGTCACATCACTAAACTAAAAACCGTATGAAAACCTCATTGGATGGCTTGATCGACGAGTCTGTCACCATCATTCGAGAGGTAGCCGCAGAGTTTGAGCGCCCGGTCTTGTTGTTCTCTGGTGGAAAAGATTCCGTAGTCATGCTGCATCTGGCGGTACGCGCATTTGCCCCAGCGCGTATTCCATTTCCTGTAATGCACATCGACACCGGGCACAATTTCCCAGAGGTAATCGAGTTCCGAGATCGCTGCGTTTCCGAAATGGGCGTGCAACTCATTGTTGGTTCGGTGCAAGCATCAATTGATTCCGGAAAAGTTGCCGACGTGACAGGGCCACGCGCCAGCCGCAACCCGTTACAAACAGTCACACTTCTTGACTCCATTGCAGAGCACCGCTTCGACGCAGTTTTCGGCGGTGCTCGACGAGACGAAGAGCGTGCTCGGGCCAAAGAACGCGTGTTTTCGCACCGCGACACCTTTGGTCAGTGGGACCCAAAGAACCAGCGACCAGAACTCTGGGGCATTTATAACGGTCGCCACCGTCAAGGTGAACACTTCCGTATCTTCCCGTTGTCCAATTGGACCGAACTCGACATTTGGACATTCATCGGCGAATACAACATTGACTTGCCAAGCATTTATTACGCACACACTCGCCCAATCTTTAAGCGCGACAACATGCTGATGGCGGTTACCGATTTCTTGCCACCAGATGAAGGTGCTGTTGTTGAGCAGATGCAAGTGCGTTTCCGCACCGTTGGCGATGCAACATGCACCGCGGCGGTTTCATCAAGCGCCTCAACTGTTGACGACATCATCGCCGAGACTGCTGTTGCACGAGTGACCGAGCGTGGCGCAACCCGCGCTGACGACCGCATGTCGGAAGCAGGCATGGAAGACCGCAAGCGAACGGGTTACTTTTGATGGAACGCCTGCGCTTTGCCACTGTTGGTTCGGTAGACGACGGCAAGTCAACGCTGATCGGTCGCCTGCTGTACGACTCGAAGAGTATTTTCGAAGACCAACTTGAACACATTGAAGCCGTCAGCAAGCGTCGCGGCGACGACTATGTGGACTTGTCATTGCTTACCGATGGCTTGCGCGCAGAGCGCGAACAAGGAATCACCATCGACGTCGCATATCGCTACTTTGCAACGCCAAAGCGCTCGTTTATCATTGCCGACTGTCCTGGCCACATTCAGTACACACGCAACATGATTACTGGCGCTTCCAATGTGGACCTCGCCATCGTGCTCATCGATGCACGCACCGGTGTGATTGAGCAAACTCGCCGCCACAGCTTGTTGGTTTCGTTGCTTGGTGTGCCTCACCTGGTTATTTGCGTAAACAAAATGGACCTCGTTGACTACGAACAAGAAGTCTTTGACCGTATCCGCGCAGAGTTTGAAGAATTTGCCTCGCGCCTCGATTTACAGGACGTGACCTTCCTTCCGATCAGCGCTCTTGCAGGCGACAACTGCGTAACACGATCAACGAAAATGGATTGGTATGAGGGCCCAACGCTGTTACACCATTTAGAAAATGTGTACACCGCTAGCGATGACAACCGAATTGACACACGCTTTCCTGTGCAATTTGTTATTCGCCCACAACGTGCCGACTTCCCCGACTATCGCGGTTATGCAGGCCGCGTTGCCGGAGGCGTGCTTCGCGTAGGAGATGAAGTGATGGTGTTGCCTTCTGGGCTCACCAGCACAATCACCGGTATCGATTCCCCAACTGGTCCACTTACAGAAGCGACACCTGGTCAGGCAGTGACCGTGTTACTCGCAGATGATCTTTCGATTACCCGCGGAGACATGATTTGCCGTCCAAATAACAGGCCTCGAGTTTCGCAAGAACTGGAAGCCATGCTGTGCTGGATGGACGATGCGGCACCAATGCAACCAGGCAAGATCTACACGATCAAGCACACATCCAAGGTTGCACGCACAAAAATTACCGAAGTGCTGTATCGCCTAAACATATCTACGCTCAGTCGCGAAACGGGTGTGAACCAACTTGCCATGAATGAAATCGGTAGAGTTACGTTGCATACCACTGCCCCGCTGATGTATGACGACTACCACCAGAACCGCACGACGGGTTGCTTCATCATTGTTGACGAAGCAACTGGTCAAACCGCTGGTGCAGGAATGTTGCTGTCCCCTCGCACATGACCGATTCTGCAAACACACCCGTCTGGCATGAGCCGCAAGTAAGTCGAGAGCAACTTTGGGGTGCCCACCAATTTCACGGCATGACCATTTGGCTTACCGGGCTATCAGGCTCAGGCAAATCGACCATTGCCCATGAGCTGTCTCGCAAGTTAACCGAACTTGGCAAGTTTGCGTACGTGCTCGATGCCGACAATGTGCGCCACGGGCTGAATAGCAATCTTGGTTTCACCGACGACGACCGAGCAGAAAACGTTCGTCGAATGGCCGAAGTTGCGAAGCTGTTTGCCAGTGCTGGAGCGATCACCATTGTGCCGATCATCAGCCCATTTGCTTCCGGGCGACAACTTGCTCGACTCATTCACTCTTCTGACAATTTGGAGTTCATTGAAGTGCACGTCGCCACCTCGCTTGCCACATGTGAAGAACGCGATACCAAAGGCTTATACGCACAGGTGAAAGCTGGCGCCAACATTGGGCTTTCTGGCGTAAACGCACCATACGAGGCCCCCACTGCACCTGAGTTTGTACTGTGCGCCAATGGCGAATCGGTTGACCAATGTGTAGACGCCCTCTTGCGTGACGTGTTGCTGCGTTGCGACCTGAAAAGATAAAGCTGTGCAATACGATCCGCACCCGCAATTGCCATTGATGATCGGGTATGCGTTGATCGCTCCCCGCATCAAGGTGATGTACGTGCCAACCACGAAGGTGGCGTGTAGCACGCTGAAGTTATTGGTCGCTCAGATTGAGGGCACCTATAACGAGCAGGCTGGCCGCGAGATCATCACTCCGAATATTTCGCAAGAGCAGACCATCCATAACTACCGTGTGCATGGACTCCGTCGCATGTTTGACCTCACGCCGAAGGAACAGTGGGAAGTCATTCAGTCACCTGAATGGCTTCGCGTTGCCGCACTGCGCGACCCTCTGAAGCGCGCTTACTCCTCGTGGGAAAATCGCGCATTCTTGCGGGCTCCTGGAACACCACCGTCAATCATCGAAGCATGTTCTGATGTGTTGGTTGACGGACGTGTGGATGTGGCCGCAACGTTTAAGAAATTTGCTCGAGCCATTCACGCCGATCGAGATGCTTTCTCCATAGATGACCACTTCCGACCACAGTTCAACACGCTGTATTCCAACCAATTGGAATATCAGGAATTCATTCGCATAGATCAACATGGCGAAATGCAAAGACTCGCCGATGTGCTCAACGCGCGAGGCGGAACGAATGTTGCACTGCAGCGTCTAAACAGTGGACTTGGCATTAAAGCCGAGCAGGTATACGACCGCGAAACCGCAGACCTGATTGAACAGACGTACCACGAGGATTACGAGTGGTTCCATTTCGAACGCCACAATTACGCAGCAACAACCGCTACCTTCGTGCTTGATCCCTTGCAGCAAGCCTTCTTGAACAACTTGCGTGAGACAACGCAACGTTTGCAGATTCTTTCTATTGCGGCGTTTAAGCGAGTTGGGTTTCGCTACGGCGCTCGGCAAGTGATCCGTTCACTTCAATTGAGAATTACTCGACCAAGTCGTCGACACGACCCAAAGTTGTTGCAGTGGTAAGGGCACGCATCGGCACTGTGGCACGCATTGGCATAGTCACCGTTTCTGACCGCGCTTCGCAGGGAGTGTATGAAGACTTAGGTGGTCCAGCAATTCGTGAATACCTCGGCAAACACATCACCAGTGAATGGACGGGTGTCTCGCGCATTGTTCCCGATGAAACCGAAGTAGTTGCAGCAACGTTGATTGACCTTGCAGACAGCGAGGGTTGCTCACTAATTGTCACCACCGGTGGCACAGGCCCAGCCATTCGCGATATCACACCAGAAGCAACCGAAGCAGTGTGCGAAAAGATGATGCCTGGGTTTGGCGAACTGATGCGCCAAGTAAGCCTGCAATATGTTCCAACGGCAATTTTGTCACGACAAACCGCGGGTATTCGGGGCACGTGCCTCATCGTTAACTTGCCAGGCAAACCAACGTCAATCGCACAGTGCCTGGATGCAGTGTTGCCAGCTATTCCCTATTGCATCGACATCATTGGAGGCGCCCACATCGATGTGGGCAATGGTGTTGAAGCGTTTCGGCCAAAAGCCAAATAACAATTACTTGCTGGCGTCGTATGCCTGGCCCGCTGCTTTTGGTGCGCGACTGCGACCAACGAACCCGGCCACCACAACAAGCGTCACGATGTATGGAGCCAT